>NZ_JBEYUS010000027.1:0-73569 GCF_040643635.1 Saccharopolyspora sp. NPDC047091 | reverse complement strand
TGATTCGGTTGCGGTGATCGGGTGTGGTGGTGTGGGTGATGGTGCGATCGCGGGGGCGAGTTTCGCGGGTGCGCGGCGGATCATCGCGGTGGACAGGGATCCGGCGAAGTTGGCGTGGGCGCGGGAGTTCGGTGCGACGCACACGGTGAATGCGGCCGAGGTGGACACGGTGGAGGCGGTGCGGGAGCTCACGGGTGGGTTCGGTGCGGATCTGGTGATCGATGCGGTGGGGGTGCCTGCGACGTATGAGCAGGCGTTCTACGCGCGGGATCTGGCGGGGACGGTGGTGTTGGTGGGGGTGCCGACTCCGGAGATGAAGTTGGAGCTGCCGTTGCTGGAGGTGTTCGGGCGGGGTGGTGCGTTGAAGTCGTCGTGGTATGGGGATTGCTTGCCGAGTCGTGATTTCCCCATGCTGGTGGAGATGTACCTCCAGGGCAGGTTGCCGTTGGAGAAGTTCGTGACCGAGGAGATCTCGTTGGACCAGGTCGAGTCCGCCTTCGCCAAGATGCACGACGGCGAAGTTCTTCGGTCTGTTGTGGTGTTCTGACTCGGTTTGTTTTTCGGGGCGGGTGGCGGAACCTCAGCGGTTCCCTCGCTGCGGGATCGTTTTCACCGGTGGCTCCGCCACAGGAGAAAACGCCGTCCTCGCGAGGAGAACGCTGAGAACCCGCTGCGGTGCCGGTTGCTCGGGTGGTCGTCGGCTCAGCGGCTGCGCCGCTGATGGGAAGGACGACGGCTTGCGCCGCTGCTGAGCAGGTTCCGCGTTGTGGTGCCGGTGCTCCCGTCCTGCTCGGTTCCGGCCGGGCGGCGGGAGCACCGGCGTGTTCGGGTCCACTGTGCTCCGAGGGCTGTGAACTGGGCTGATCTCGTGTTGTCGGTGGGTGTGGGTATGTTCCTCCGCACTGCACGGGGACGCGGAGGAGTAGGTCGTTGACAGCCTGGGGAACGTCGAGCACCGCGCGGGTCGTGCCACCCGCGCGGCCGCGCAAGCTCGCGAAGGTGCCGTTCGTGGAACTCGCCGACGGGCGGCTGCAAGGCGTGGTCTCCAGCGGCTCCGACGTGGCGCGCGTGTACGTCTCGTCGGTCGCCGCCGGGAGCCACGCGTTCACCTGCAGCACCAACAACAACCGGCCCTGCGGCGGGCTGCGCGGCGGGCTCTGCAACCACATCCGCACGTTGATCGCCGAAGCCGTCGTGCAGCACGGTCCCGAGCGCGTCGCCCGCTACCTCCGCGTCGACCTCCCCGCGGATGAAGCCGACGACACCGCGCTCGCCGACCTGGTGGACCGCGGGAACCCGCCGCAGGGAGACGCGGCCACCGCCGCGCCCGTGTTCAGCCGGTTCCTGCGCCACCTCGCCTACCTGGAACTGACGCCGGTGACGGCACCGCTGCCCGAGATGCACTGGTTCCCGGCGACCCGGGCGGTGTCCTGATGCGCGCCGACCTGCTCCCCGGCCCCGTCGACGGGCTCGACGAGGCGCTCGCCGCCGTCGACGCCTTCGACCAGGTGCTCACCACCGGCCTGCTGCGGCCGCACGGCGACGGCCTCACCCTGCTCGCCGCCGCCGTCGCGGGCACCCCGCTGGCGGCCACCGTCGCCGAAGCGGCTCGGCAGGCCGCCGCCGGAGCCGCGGGCGAAGACCACTTCACCGCGCTCGCGGGGGCCCGCACCGCGCTGCTCGGCGCCGCGCACGACGCGCTGCTGGCACGCGCCACCGAAGCCACCGGCCGCACCCGCGAAGACCACGGCACGCCCGTCGCCGGGGGTGAACCGGTGAACCTGCTCGCCGCCGCCCGCAGCTGGCTCGCCGACCTGGCCCGCGCCGGATGGCGCGGCATCGACCACGACCTGATCGGCGGCGCCGCGCAGGTCACCACCGCGCTGCTCGCCGAACCCGAGCTGCGGCGCCCCGCCGCGCTGCTCGACGGGTTCGCCGCCGAACTCGCCGCGAGCTGCCCCGGCGCCGCCCTGGAACACGTCCCGGCCCGCCGCTGGGCCGACCTGTGGTCCCGCGCGGTGCTGCTCACGCTCCCCGGCGCCGCCACCGCGCCCGGGACCACCCCCATCAGCGGACGGCTGCTGCCGCTGGGCGTCGACCTGCACGAACACCCCACCGCCGCCCAAGCCCAGGTGCACGCGGTGCTCGAACCCGCCGACGGCGGCGCACCGCTGCTGGTGCGCGCCACCGCCTCCGCGCCGAAACCCGACACCGTCGTCGGCGCCGGGACCTGGCAGCTGCTGCGCCCGCACCTGTCCGCGCTCGCGGCGCTCGGCGACGGCCGCAGCCTGGAGCTCACCGACATGCCGATCACCGCCGCGGGCGACCTGATCTGGGACGACGCGCGCGCCCGCACCGGTGAGCCCGCCGACCCGTTCGCCACCGCCCGCGCCGTGCTGCCCGCCGCCACCGAGCGCACCGCCGCCCCGCTGGACCGGCACCCCGCGAGCATCGCGGTCCCCGTCTTCCTCGACGGCTACACGGCCACCACCCGCGACGACCGGCCGGTGTTCGCACTCGCCGGGCACGCGCTGCCCGTCGACGCCGACCGAGCCCCGGCCGCCGGGCCGCTCACCGCCGAGACCGTCGCCGCCTCGCACGCGTGCATCGGCCTGCTGCGCTGGGACGCCGGCGAGTTCCGCGTCCAGCCGCTGGCCGTCGAGACCACCAAGCGGAAGAAGACCACCGCCGTGCACGCCGGAGCCTGGGCGGGCGGCACCACTGACAAGGCCGGGGCCAAGGCGGAGAAAGCGGCCACCGACGCCGCCGCGGCGCTGCGCGAACGGGCCGGGAGGTTGCTGCGCACATGACCACACCCGCCTCCGACGAGAACCGCCGCCAAGTCCTCTACTGGCGGCTGCTGGCCCGGCTCTTCGACCAGGAGGAGCAGCCCGCGCTGGAATCGGCGAGCGTCGCCGTCCTCGACGACATCGGCCTCCCCGCCGCGCTGCTCGACCCGCAGGTCTCGGTCGACGCGCTCGTGCAGCGCCATCCCGAGCTCGCCGAGGAACTCGCGGCGCCGCTCGTCGACGAACCGGGCGTGGACGCCGAACCGGCCGCGGGAGCCGAACCGGCGGCGGACGGCGAACCGGCGGCGGACGGCGAATCCACCTCGGCCGAGGCACGCGACCGGGCCGACGAGCGCGACCGGGCCGCCGAAGTGCGCCGCGCCGCGCTCCTGTCGAAGCTGCTGCTCAACGTGTTCGGCACCGGCACCGGTGCGGTCACCGCCGGGCAGCTGTCGAACTGGCAGTCCGACGTCGGCCGGCTCGAAGCGGCGCTCGGCTGCGAACCCGGCGGGCTGCGCGCCCGAGCCGGGGGACCGCCCGGGACGCGGCGGACCGGCGGCGGCACACCCGACCTCGGCACCCCGGTCCCGCCGATCGGCCCCGACCTCGACGCCATCGAAGCCGACCTGGTCGACCGGATGCACCTGCGGGAGGTGCTCGCCGACCCGGACCTCGCCGCGCGGCTCAACCCCAGCATGTCGCTGATCGAGCAGCTGCTGCGGGACAAGGACAACCTGTCCGGCACCGCGCTCGCCAACGCGAAATCGCTCATCCGCCGCTACGTGGACGAGGTCGCGCAAGTGCTGCGCACCCAGGTCGAGCGCACCAGCGTCGGCGCGGTGGACCGCTCGGTGCCGCCGAAGCGGGTGTTCCGCAACCTCGACCTGGACCGCACGATCTGGAAGAACCTCACCAACTGGGACCCGGAATCGCAGCGGCTGCACGTCGACCGGCTGTACTACCGGCGCACCGCCCGCAAGACCACGCCGCAGCGGATGGTGGTCGTCGTCGACCAGTCCGGTTCGATGGTCGACTCGATGGTGAACTGCACCATCCTCGCGTCCATCTTCTCCGGGCTGCCCAAGGTCGACGTGCACCTCATCGCCTACGACACGCGGGCGCTCGACCTCACCCCGTGGGTGCACGACCCGTTCGAGGCGCTGCTGCGCACCGACCTCGGCGGCGGCACCGACGGCACCGCCGCGCTCGCGCAGGTCCAGCCGAAGATCGCCGAACCGCGCAACACCGCGGTCGTGTGGATCTCCGACTTCTACGAGTGGCGCGGCGAGCAGGTCTTCGACGGCATGGCCGCCCTGCACCGCTCCGGCACCAAGTTCATCCCGGTCGGCTCGGTGTCCGGCTCCGGTCGCGGCAGCGTCAACCCGTGGTTCCGGGAGCGGTTCAAGGACCTCGGCACCCCGGTCATCTCCGGGCACATCCGGAAGCTCGTGCACGAGCTCAAGACCTTCCTCACCTGACCGCACCACCGCTCCCGCACCGAGAAAACCCGAGAACTCCCAGAATTCCGAGAAAGGCCGGCCATGTCCGAACTGCTGCGAGCTCCCGCCGAGATCAAGTACGCGGAGGAGCTGGACTGGTTGGAGTCGATCGACGACGCACCGAAACCGTTCTCCTGGCGCCTGTCGCCGAAGATGGTCCGGCTGTTCGTGCTCGGTTCCGAACCCGCCGACGGCCTCGACCGCGAGGTCCAGCAGAAGTGGTTCGGCGACCGCACCTTCGTGGAACGTTCCATCGTCACCCTCGCCTCCGACCGCGGACTGCTGCTCATCGGCGACCCCGGCACCGGCAAGAGCTGGCTGGCCGAACTGCTGTCCGCGGCGATCTGCCGCAACTCCACGCTCGTCGTGCAGGGCACCGCGGGCACCACCGAAGACCAGATCAAGTACTCCTGGAACGTCTCGATGGTCATCGCGAAGGGCCAGTCCCGGGAATCGATGATCCCCTCGCCGATCATGACCGCGATGGAGTCCGGTGCCATCGGCCGCTTCGAAGAGCTCACCCGCGCCACCAGCGACGTGCAGGACGCGCTGATCTCCGTGCTGTCCGAGAAGTACATCTCGGTGCCCGAACTCGACGACGACGGCATCGTGTTCGCCGAACCCGGCTTCTCCATCATCGCCACCGCCAACAGCCGCGACCGCGGCGTCAACGACCTGTCCTCCGCGCTGAAGCGGCGGTTCAACTTCGTGCGCATCCCCGTGGTGACGAACAAGAAGAGCGAAGCGGAGATCGTGCGGTTCCGCACCGAGGAACTGCTGCGGCGCCACCGGATCGAGCTGGACGTGCCGCCGACCCTGCTGGACGTGCTGCTGCGCAGCTTCGGCGATCTGCGCGCCGCCGCGGCCGCCGCGGGCAGCGACGACGAGAAGCTCGAATCGGCGCTGTCCACCGCCGAGCAGATCGGCGTGCTGGAGGACGCGATCCTGCAGAGCAACTTCTTCGGCGACCGCGCGCTCAGCGCCCGCGTCCTCGCCTCCTCGCTCGTCGGCTCGCTGGCCCGCCGCGAACCGGAGGACCTCGCCATCCTCAACAAGTACCTGCACGGCGTCGTGGAGCCGCGCAGCGACGAAGAAGGCGGCTGCTGGCCCGAATTCCTGGCGGGCGGGCGCGACGCGATCGCCACCCTCTCGTGACCGCGCCGTTCGACCCGCTGCGCACCCGGCTGCGGGAGGCCGCCGCCGCGTTCGCCGACGGGCCCGGCGCGCTGGAGGAGATCCTGCTCGGCCTCGTCGACGACGTGGACCGCGCCGAGCGGGAACCGCTGGAGATCTTCCCGGTCTGCCACCACTCCCCGGCATCGGCGGTCGCGATGGCGCGACGGCTGCGGGAGAAACGGCCCTCGGTCGTGTACCTGGAGCTGTGCGAGGACATGGCACCGGTGCTGCCCGAACTGCGCCACTGCCGGCTGCCGGTGGCGGTGCAGGCGTTCGCCACCGAAGTCGACGGCCTCCCGATCGAATGGTCGCCGCTGTCGGTGGTCGCCCCGATCACCGAGGCCTCCGCCGAGTACCAGGCCATCGCCTACGCGCTGGACACGCCCGGCGTCGAACTGGTGCTGGTGGACCGCTCCAGCGATCACGTCTTCCAGCAGCAGGCCGACCGCGAAGCCGGCGCCGAACCGGCCGACGAGGAAGCCGCGCTGCACGGCGACGCGATCGGGGTCGAGCTCGGCGACCTGCGCCCCCGGTTCGCCGAACTGGAGGAGCACCTGCTGCGGAACGGCCGGGTGCGGCACTGGTCGGAGTGGTGGCACCAGTACGTGGAAGTGCCGCTCGCCGGTGGCGATCACGACACCTACCGGCAGGTGCTGTTCCTCATCGGCAGCCTGTTCCGCCGCCTCACGCCCGCCGCATCGCCCCGGCTGCGCCTCGACGAAGAGCGGGAACGGCACATGTGGACCCGGATCCGGGAGCACCTCGCCGCGTCCGGCACCGACCCCGCCGACGGCATCCACGTGTGCGGCGCGGTGCACGCCGCCAGCCGCGTCGCCGAGTTCGGCGTGCACGGCGCCACCGGGCACCGCATCGACCCGCCGAGCGGGACCAGCTGGCAGCACGGGCTGATCCCGTCCAGCCACGCCTCGATCGAAGCGCAGTTCGGCCTGGCGGGCGGTTCGGTGTCCATCGCCGCGGGCGAGTGGGCCAAGCAGTCCAAGCGCGTCCGCCCGTTCCGGCTCACCGGGCAGGCCGGTGGGAAACCGCTCGAGCCCGCACCGCCGGTGGCGCCCGCGGAACCCGCGGACAAGCTGTCCGGGTTCCTGCGGCGACCGCCCGAGCTGGACCGGCTGGACGAGGCGGAACTGCGCTCCTGGTCGGTGGAGGTGGTGCGCGCCGCTCGCCGCAACGGGTACCTGGCCTCCACCGCCGACGCCATCGCCGTGTTCGAGACCTCGATCCTGCTCGCCGGGATGCGGGACCGGGCCGGACCCACCCCGTACGACTTCCAGGACGCGGCGATCACCTGCATCGAGAAGGACGTGGTGCCCGGGCGCCGCGACGTCCGCCGCATCGTCGAGAACATGCTCGGCGGCGACCGGGTCGGGAAGGTCGGCTACGCGGCGCTGCCGCCGCTGGCCCGCGACTTGCACGACCGGCTGGCACCGCTCGGGTTGCCGCTGGAGCGGCGCGGCGTGCAGCGGGCGCTGCTGGACATCGCGGGCCGCCCCGAGCTGGAACGCTGCTCCGACGTGCTGTGGATGCTGCACCGGTTGCTGCCGCGCGGCGCGGCCCGGCCGATCATGGGGGAGCGGCGGCTCGGCGAACGCCCCATCCAGGAGTCCTGGGACCTCGCGCTCGGCACCCACCAGCGGGCGCTGGTCGAACTCGGCTACGAGGGGGTGAGCCTGGAGCAGGTGCTGGAGCAGCGGCTGCGCCGCGCCGCGCACGACCCGCAGGCCACCGCGGCGAGCGTGCTGGCCGCCGTGGAGGACGCGACGCTGCTGCTGCGCGGCAACCGGCTCGCCAACGAGCTCGGCGTCCGCGCCCTGGAGGTCCTCGCCGCCGAGCGCACCGCGGACGGCGCCCCCGAGGTGCTGCGCCGGGTGCGGCGGCTGCTGGCGCACTACCGGACGAGCGAACCCGCGCTGCCGCCGTGGATCGAATCGTTCGTGCGGACCGGGTACGCGCACTACTGCACGCTGCTGCCGACCGCGTTCACCGACGAGGAGGCGGGCGTCGGCCAGGTGGCGGCGATGCTCGGGTTCTTGTTCGGCATGGAAGGCCTGGCGCTGTCGCTGGGCTGCGACCGCACCCAGCTGGAACTGGCGGTGGCGCAGTCGCACCCGGTGGAGCCGGCGAAGGTCGCGCTGCTGTGGGCGGCGCAGCTGCGGCTCGGGCTGCTGTCCCGCGCGGACCTGCGCGCGCGGTGCGCCGAGCTGCTGGCGAACCCGATGGTGCTGCCCGCGTACCCGCGGTACCTGAGCGGTTTCGTGCACGCCCTGGAACCGGTGCCGGGGTTGGCGGACTTCGTGGTGGAATCGGTGTCCGAGGCGTTCCGGGTGCTGCCGGACCGGGTGCTGGTGCCGTGGCTGCCGATGCTGATCACCACGCTGCGCTCCGGTGGCGCCGAGCTTGCGCCGCTGCTGATCCGGGAGGCGGGCCGGGTGTTCCCGGGGCGGCTCGCCGAACTGGACCGGTGGGTGCCGCCGTGGCTGGCCGAACCGGCGCCGGCGGTGCCGCTCCCGGCGAGCGGCGGGTCCGGTGGGGCGGAGCTGCCTGCCGCGCACCCGGCGACCTGCGACGCGGTCGCGGAGCTGCTCGGGTGCACCGGCGGGTGGCCGGTCGCCGAACCGTCCGGTGCGGCGTTGCTGGGCGGGTATCCGGACACGGCGCGCGCGGTGGCGGAACTGCTGGGCTGAGGATCACCCGGCCAGGCCGGAAACCCGTTGCGCGCACTCGCATTCCGGTTCACCGGAGGTGCGGGCCCCGGCGAAGCGCTGCCGCCGGGCGATGAGCTTGGCGGTGGCGCGCGCTTCGACGGCGATCCGGTGCAGGTGCCCGGCCGGGTCGTTGGTGAAGCCCAGGAAGTGCAGGTCCGGTGCTTCGGCGGGTTCCCCGGCGACGGGCAGGTCCCGCGGTTTCGAGAGCACGTCCGGTCCCACCAGCCGGGCCAGTTCGGTGCGGTAGCCGGTGGCGGCGATGACGTGGTCCGGCCGTATTCGGGTGCCGTCGACGAGCACGACCTGGCTGCGGTCCACGCTCGCCACCGCCGCGACCGGTTGCACCCGGCCCTTCCGGATGGCATCGACGATGCCGCGGTCGTGCACCGGGCTGCGCCCGTCCCGCCGGACGCGCGCGTAGAGCCCGTCCTGCGGGCGCGGCAGCCCGTGCTCGCGCAGGTCGGGCAGTCGAGCTCGGGTGAACGTCCGGGTCAGCAGGTCCGCGACGGAGGTCGGCAGCTTCGCGACGAGGACTCCCAGCCGCTGCCACCGGTCCGCCGCGGCGGGCACGATGGTCGGAGGCGTGCGCAGCGACCACCAGACCCGGGTGGCGCCCTGCCGGGCGAGAGCCGTCGCGATCTCGGCGCCGCTGTTGCCGCCGCCGACGACGAGGACGTCGCGACCGGCGTGCCGATCCGGGTTCCGGTAGCGCGCGGAGTGCAGCAGCAGCCCGGAGAACCCGTCCAACCCGGGCCAGTCCGGGATGTGCGGGGTGTGGTCGAGCCCGGTCGCGACGACCACGGTGCGCGCCGTCGTGGTCTCGCCACCGGCCCGCAGCCGCCAGCAGCGCTCCCCGCCGATGCGCTCGGCGGGCCACACCCGTTCCACGGTGGTGTTCGGCCGCACGTCCAGCTCGTACCGCTGCGCGTAGTCCTCCAGGTACCGCACCAGGTCCTCCCGGGCGACCCAGCGCCCGAAGCGGCGCGGGAGGCGCATCCCCGGCAGCCGGGACAGCGAGCGCGTGGTGTGCAGCCGCAGGTGGTCGTAGTGGTGGCGCCAGCTCGACCCGACCTGCGGGCCGCGCTCGAACACGGTGGCCGGGACGCCGCGGCGCGCCAGTTCGGCCGCGACGGCCAGACCTCCCGGCCCGGCGCCGATGATCGCGACCGGGATCTCCCGGTGGTGGGCGCGGACCTGGTGCCGGCACGCGCGGAGCGGGTCGGAGTGCACGCTGTCCTCCTGGGGCGGTCGGGGACGATCACCCCCTAAGTCGGTCGGGAACGGCTCGCTCTGACGCCCGCGAAGATCGGTTCACCCGCTCGTGCCGCCCCGCACGCGGAAGATCCACACGACCAGGTCTCCGCCGATCCGATGACGGCGACCGGGGTGGCCGGGCCGTCGGCCCGCGCGGCGGGATCCGGCGGGCACGTCCGCAGCGGTGTCGGCGCGGCACCACCGCAGGCCTAGGCTGCGGGGAGCCCAGCGAGAGCCGCAGCAGGAGGAATCCCCGCATGTCCCAGTCCGCCCCGTCCGGCACCGTCCTGCAGGTCTGCGAGCTGCTGCCTTCGCTGGAGGCGGAGATGGCGGCGCGCTACGAGGTGCTGCGCCTGCACGAGCAGTCCGATCCGGCCGCCTGCCTCGCCGAGCGCGGCGCCGAGGTCGTCGCCGCAGTCACCAGCGCGCGCTACGGGGTGAGCGACGAGCTGATGGACGCGCTGCCGGAGCTCGGCGCGATCGTCCACTTCGGAGTCGGCTACGAGCGCACCGACGTGGCCCGCGCCCGCGCCCGCGGCATCGACGTGAGCAACACCCCCGACGTGCTCACCGACTGCGTCGCGGACCTCGCGGTGGGCGGGCTGATCGACGTGCTGCGCGGGTTGTCCGCCGCGGACCGCTACGTGCGGCGCGGCGAGTGGGTGCCGGGCGGTTTCGGGTTGCGCACCAAGGTCAGCGGCAAGCGGGTCGGCGTCCTGGGGCTGGGCCGCATCGGGCGCGCCATCGCCCGGCGGCTGGAGGGCTTCGGCGCCGAGATCTCGTACCACTCGCGGCGGCCCGTCGAGGGCGTCGGCTACCGCTACGCCGCCTCGGCGCGGGAGCTGGCGGCCGGGGCGGACGTGCTGGTGATCGCCACCGCGGGGGGAGCCGGGACCAGCGGTCTGGTCTCGGCGGAGGTGCTGGCCGAGCTCGGTCCGCGCGGCTACCTGGTCAACATCGCCCGGGGCAGCGTCGTGGACGAACCCGCGCTGGTCTCGGCGCTGGTCGAGGGACGGCTCGCGGGCGCCGCACTGGACGTGTTCGCCGACGAACCGAACGTGCCCGCGGCACTGCTGGACCGGGACGACGTGGTGCTGCTGCCGCACATCGCCAGCGCCACGCGCGAAACCCGCGAAGCCATGGGAGAGCTCACCTTCCGCAACCTGGAGCGCTACCTGGCCGAAGGCACCCTGGTCACCCCGGTCCCGGCGAGCTGACCTCGCCGCGGGTGACACCGCGCGCACCTGCACGATTCCGGGCCGCGGCCGGTTAGCGTGTCCGGCGCACGGTGCGCTGCTCGACCCGCGACATCCGCGGGCGGAGACGGCCACCTGCGCAGGAGGCTGACATGAGCGGACATGAGCGGAGCGGGCCACCGGGGCCCCGGAGCACGGGGGGAGCGCTGCGCCCGTTCCACGCGGTGCTGGTGCTGCCGGTGATCGCCCTGCTGGGCACCCCCTTCTTCCCCTTCGTCAACACGGCGGCGCCCTGGTTCGGGTTGCCGTCGGTGGTGGTGTGGGTGTGCGGCTGGTGCGTGCTGACCAGCCTGCTGCTGGCGTGGGTGCTGCGGCGCGAGGAAGCGGCCGGGCTGATCTCCGGCGACGACCCGGATGGACCGGACGACCCGGCTGACCCGGCTGACCCGGCCGATCCGGTCGCGGAGCGCGGCGGGAAGGTGGACGCCCCGTGATCGCGATCGCGCTGTCCGGCCTGGTGCTCATCGCCGTCGTCGGCCTGCTCGGCAGGCGCGGCGGCGGGTTCGACCTGGCCGCCTGGACCGTCGGTGGCCGCCGCTTCGGCGCGGTGGCCACGTTCTTCCTGCAGGCGGGGGAGATCTTCACGACCTTCACGTTCCTCGGCATCTCCGGGCTGGTCCTCGGCGGTGGCGTGGCCGCGATGTACATGCCCTCGTACCTGGTGCTCGGCTACGTCGGGATGTTCCTGGTGGCGCCGCTGGTGTGGCGGCTCGGCAAGCGCCACGGGTACCGGACGAACTCGGACTACCTGCGCCACCGGTTCCGCAGCCCGGTGCTGGGCGGGCTGACGGCGGTGCTGGCGATCGTGTTCTTCATGCCGGTCATCCAGGTGCAGCTGGTCGGGCTGGGCACGATCGTGTCGTTCATGACCGGTGACGAGCGGACCGGGACGGTGAGCGTCGTGGTGGCGATGCTGCTGGTGCTGGTGTTCGTGCTGTGGTCGGGGTTGCACGGGGTGGCGGCGACGTCCTACCTGAAGGACGTGCTGATGGTGGTGGCGCTGCTGGTGATCGCAGGCGGCGTGCTGCTGGCGCGGCAACCGGAGGGCGGGCTGTTCACCGCCGTGTTCCAGGGCGCGCGGGAGCTGCTGACGATCCAGCCCGGCGGTTCCTACGGCACCGCCTGGTACGTGACGAGCATCCTGGTCAGCGCGGCCGGGTTCGGGGCGATGACGCTGCCGTCGAGCTGGCCCGCGGTGCTGTCGGGTCGCTCGTCGAAGGCGGTGGCCTCGAACCACGTGTTCCTGCCGCTGTACACCGTGGCGGTGGCGATCCCGGTGCTGGTCGGCTTCTACGCGGTCGCCGCCGCGACCACTCCGGCCGGTGCGGAGAACGCGGCGCTGCTGGAGCTGGCGCAGCGCACGCTGCCCGCCCCGCTGCTGGCGGTGGTGCTGATCGGCGGCGCGGCCTGCGCGATGGTGCCCGCCGCGGGCGGCCTGATCTGCGTGGCGACGCTGGTGTCGAGCAACCTGGTGCCGTCCGGCATGGCGGAGGGCGCGCGGCTGCGGGCGAGCCGGATCACCGCGGCGGTGGTGTCGGTGCTGGTGCTGGCGTTGACGTTGGGGCGCCCGGACCTGATGGCGAACCTGTACCTGCTCACCTACAGCGGCATGATCCAGCTCGCGCCCGCGAACCTGCTGGCGCTGCGGGAACCGGTGCCGGTGCGGTCCTCGGCGGTGCTGGCCGGGCTGGTCGCGGGGGAGTGCGTGGTGCTGGTGTCGGCGGTGTTGCAGGTGAACCCGTTCGGCGTGAACGCGGGGCTCACCGGGCTGGCGGTGAACCTGCTGGTGCTGGGTGCCGTCGCGGTGGTGCAACGCCGTTCTCCGGCCACCGCGGAGCCCGCCCGGATCGGCTGATCGACCGGCTCCGCACGGGCCCGCCGGGGGCGTCCGGCGGGCCCGTTCCACTGTGATCAGGGCCACTCGTGAGCAACGCCACGGGGAAAGGCGCATCGCGGATCGCGGCCGCTCGGCTGCTGACAGGTGTGCGCGCTCGTGCCAAGCTGTGCAATCGGCGCGCAACCTGCCGGAAACCCCTGCGTTCACCGGGTTTTCGCCGTCCAGGTAGCGCGTGAGCGCCGTAAAGCGGTGTTTCCGGTGTGTTTCGGGCATGTTTCGGCGGGTCGTTCCGGAAGCCGTTCGCGGCGCGGAGGCCGGGATAAGGTCTGCGGCGGCGGGTCGGGCCGCCGCGATACCGAAGCTGGCAGCGGGCCGTGCCCACCGGGTGGCGCACCGGTGCGGACCGCCGCGCGCCGGGCGATCACGAGGAGATGGAGGAGCGAGCTGTGGCGAATCTCGACGAGAAGCTTCAGGACATCTACGACGAGGTGCTGCACCGCAACCCCGGTGAGGACGAGTTCCACCAGGCGGTGCACGAAGTCCTCGACAGCCTCCGCCCGGTCGTCGCCAAGCACCCGCAGTACGTCGACGCCGAGGTCATCCGCCGCCTGTGCGAGCCGGAACGGCAGATCATCTTCCGGGTGCCGTGGGTGGACGACAAGGGATCGGTGCAGATCAACCGCGGGTTCCGCGTCGAGTTCAACTCCGCGCTCGGGCCGTACAAGGGCGGCCTGCGGTTCCACCCCAGCGTCTACCTGGGCATCGTGAAGTTCCTCGGTTTCGAGCAGATCTTCAAGAACTCGTTGACCGGCATGCCGATCGGCGGCGGCAAGGGCGGCTCCGACTTCGACCCGAAGGGCCGTTCCGACGGCGAGGTCATGCGGTTCTGCCAGTCGTTCATGACCGAGCTGTACCGGCACATCGGCGAGTACACCGACGTTCCCGCCGGGGACACCGGGGTCGGCGGCCGGGAGATCGGCTACCTGTTCGGCCAGTACAAGCGGATCACCAACCGCTACGAGTCCGGTGTGCTCACCGGCAAGGGCCTCAGCTGGGGCGGTTCCCAGGTGCGCCCGGAGGCCACCGGCTACGGCACGGTGTTCTTCGTGGACGAGATCCTCAAGGCCGCCGGGGATTCCTTCGACGGCAAGCGGGTCGTCGTGTCCGGTTCGGGCAACGTCGCGCAGTACGCGATCGAGAAGGTGCACCAGCTCGGCGGCACCGTCGTGGCCTGTTCGGACTCCAGCGGTTACGTGGTGGACGAGAAGGGCATCGACGTCGCCCTGCTGCAGGACATCAAGGAGGTGCGGCGCGCCCGCATCGACGAGTACGCCACCGACCGCGGCAACGGCGTCCGGTTCATCACCGGTGGTGCGGCCTGGGACGTGCCGTGCGAGATCGCGCTGCCCTGCGCCACCCAGAACGAGCTGGACGCCGACCACGCGGCCGAACTGGTCCGCAACGGCTGCAAGATCGTCGCGGAGGGCGCGAACATGCCCACCACGCCGGACGCCATCAAGTACCTGACCGACGCGGGCGTGAAGTTCGCGCCGGGCAAGGCGGCGAACGCGGGCGGCGTCGCGACCTCCGCGCTGGAGATGCAGCAGAACGCCTCGCGCGACTCGTGGACGTTCGAGCACACCGAGCAGCGGCTCGCCGAGATCATGCGCGGCATCCACGACCGCTGCCTGCAGACCGCCGACGAGTACGACACTCCCGGCAACTACATCGCGGGCGCCAACATCGCCGGCTTCACGCAGGTCGCCGACGCGATGCTGTCCCTCGGCGTCGTCTGAGCCGCACCGCTCGCGCGGCGGCCCGGCGAGGTGGAACGGCCCGTTCGGCCACTGCGGTCGAACGGGCCGTTCGCCTGCGGGGCCCGGATCAGGCGGGCTGGAGGGCGGCGCGGACGGCGGTGGACACCTCGCCGCGCAGCCGGGCGAACTCCGCGGAGGCGCGCAGCTCGTCGGCCGGAACTCCGCTGCGCGGCAGCGGAACCGGCAGATCCAGCTCGATCCGGCCGGGCCGGTTGCTGAGCACGATCACCCTGCTGGCCAGGAAGACGGCCTCGTCGACGCTGTGCGTCACGAACACCGCGCCCTGCTCGGCGCCGTCGGTCAGCGACCGCAGGTCCTCCTGCAGGCGTTCCCTCGTGAGCGCGTCGAGCGCCGCGAACGGCTCGTCGAGCAGCAGCAGGTCCGGCCGTCCGGCCAAGGCGCGGGCGATGGCGACCCGCTGCTGCTGGCCGCCGGAGATCTCCCAGACCCGCCGCCCGCCGATCTCGGCGAGGCCCACCCGGTCCAGCAGTTCCGCGCGCCGCTGCGCGCGCTGCCCGCGCGGTACCCCGGCCCAGCGCAGCGCCACGTCCAGGTTCCCGGCGACCGTGCGCCACGGGAACAACCGGGGTTGCTGGAACACCACGCCCACGTCGCGGCCGGGCACCGGAGCGCGCCCGTCCAAGGCGACCGCGCCGGTGCTGGGCCGCTCGAAACCGGACACCAGCCGCAGCAGGGTGCTCTTGCCGGAGCCGGACGGGCCCACGACCACCACGAACTCGCCGCGCTCGACGCGCAGGTCCAGCGGCCCGAGCGCGGTGACGGCGTTCCCGCCGCGGCCGTAGGAACGGGTGGCGCCGGAGATCTCGACGAGGGGCTGTTCAGGCATGGGCGGGCTCCGGGATGCGCAGGGCGCGCTGGAAGGTGGCGAGGTCGGGCAGGGCGTCGATCTTCCGCTGCTCCAGCAGGAATCCGGCGGTGTCGCGCAGCCGCGCGGCGAGCGCACCGGGTGCCTGCGGGTCGCCGAAGTACTCGGGGGCGCGCTGCTGGTCCAGGTCGAGGTAGAGGTTCTGCCGCAACTGGCCGAGCGCGTCGTCCACGCTGCTGCCGAGCTGCCTGCTCACCGCTTCCGCGACGGGCCGCGGATCGGTGCGGATCTGCCGGATCGCCGCATCGGTGGCGTCCAGCCAGCCCTGCACGACGTCGGGGCTGCGGTCGAGGAATTCCCGGGCGGCCACGGCGAAGGTGAGCGTCGGCTTGCCCGCGGCGGCGAGCTGCGCGCTGTCCACCAGCGTCGTCCCGGTGCGCTGCAGCGCGGTCAGCGTCGGCGTCCACAGGTAGGCGCCGTCGAGGTCGCCGCGTTCCCACGCCGCCTGGATGTTCTGCGGTTCCAGGTCGACGATGTCGACTCCGCCCGGGTCGACGCCGTGCTGCCGCAGCGCGGCGAGCAGGCTGTAGTGCGCGGTGGAGCTGAACGGGGCGGCGACCTTGCGCCCGACCAGGTCGGGGATCGCGCGGATGCCGCGGTCACCGCGCACCACGAGCGCCTCGCTGCTGCCGATCACGTTGAGCAGCTGGACGATCTGGTACGGCACGGCCAGCGGCGGGCTGAGCGCCTGCGCGGCCGGGCTGCTGCCGATGACGGCGATGTCCAGCGCACCGCTGAGGAACGCGGTGTTGATGCTCGCGCCGGAGTCGAACGCGGTCCACTCGAACTCGTGGTCCGGGAACCGGTCCTCCAGGGTGCGCTGCTCCTTGACGAGCAGCGTGCTGTCGGCGAAGTTCTGGTAGGCGATCCGGACCTTGCGGGCCTTCTCCTCCTCGGTCTCGCCGCCGACGCCGCACGCGCTGAGCGCGGGGACGGCCGCGGCGGCGCCGAACAGGCCGAGCGCGGCGCGCCTGCTGAACCGGTGCACGGGTTCTCCTCCTGGAAGGGGTGGTCAGATGCGGCTGCGCCACGGGGACAGCGCTTGGCGCGCCGCGACGATCAGCAGGTCGATGACGAGTCCGGTGATGCCGATGACGAACAGGCCGAGGATCACCACGGCGGTCTGGTTGTAGCGCTGGGCGTTGAGCACCATGCCGCCGAGCCCGTCGGCGCCGTTCACGGTCTCCGCGGCCACCACCGACCCGTAGGCGATGCCGACGGCGAGCCGCACGCCGGTGAGGATCTCGGGCACCGAGGCGGGCAGGACCACCGAGGCGACCACTTGCAGCCTGCTCGCACCGAGCGCTTCGGCGGCCTCCACGTACTGCCTGCCGACCCCGGTGACCGCGGCGGCGGTGGCCACGGCGACCGGTGGGAACGAGGCCACCATCAGCAGGTACACCTTGGGTTCCTCGTCGATGCCGAACCAGATGACCAGCAGGCTCAGGTAGGCCAGCGGCGGTAGCGCGCGGATGAACGTGACCAGCGGTTCCAGCATCACCCGCACCGGCCGGACCAGACCCATCACCAGGCCGAGACCGATACCGATCAGCACGCCGTAGCCGACGCCGTAGGCCAGCCTGCGCAGGCTCACCGCGAGCCGTTCCAGCAGCGTGTAGCCGGCGTAGCCGGACTGGCCGTTGTCCGCGTCGCTGGTGGACAGCAGCTGCGCCCACACCTGCGCGGGCGCGGGCACGATCTGCTCGGGCCAGATCCGCAGCGCGGCGACGAGCTGCCACACCAGCACCAGTACTACGACGGCGCCGAGCCCCAGCAGCGGTCCGCTGAACGGGCGCAGCGCGCGCAGCGCCGGTCCGGGTTGTTGCCTTGGTCTTCCCCACTGCGTCAGCACGGCGGGAAAGCTAGGACCCGGGGTGCGCGCCGGGCAATGCCGTCCGGCATGCGGGATCGCGCCGGTCGCGGTGCGCTCCGATGTGGACCGTCGTGGGCGCGGCCGGTTCCTCCGGTTCGGGCGGAAGTGCCAGCTCAGCCGGTCGACGCGCGGGCGCCCGCCGCCCACCACGGCGGGGGCCGCGCGCGCAAGGGTTCGGGTGGATCTCCCAGCTGCCGGACGGAGCCCTCAGCCGAGCGGGCTGACCGCGGCGAGCGGCCAGCCGAGCAGCACGCCGCCGACGACGGCGGGCAGCCACCACGGGGCGCCGGCCCTGGCGAGCACGGCGGCCCACGCGAGGTGCCAGAGCAGCAGCATCGCGAGCAGCGGAGCGATCAGGACCACGAACCCGGGCAGCAGCCCCGCGCCGACGGCCACCGCGATGCCGAGCGCGGCGGATCCCAGCACCGCCACCCGCACGCCGTCCCGGCGCACGCCGCGTCGGCCGCGGGCCGCGAGTTCCGCCGCTGCGCAGGCGATGCCGCCGCTCGCGACCAGCAGCGGGGTCCACCACCAGCGCGCGCCGTGCGGCACGGGCTCCGCCGCGCCGATCCCGATGGGCAGCAGGACGGCCAGCGCCGCGTAGCAGGCGACCGCCACCGACCGCCACGCCGAACCCGACCGTCCACATCGGATTTGATGGCGAAGTTGCGGCACCGCGGCGAATCCGAGCCCGAACAGCACGAGGAACAGCCCGAGCTCGCCGCCGACCGCCAGCGGCGACCACCCGGCCGGGGCGGCCGCGGAGCCCGCCCAGCCGACCGCGAGCCCGGCCGCGACGGCACCGGCGATCGCGGGCGGCGCGGCAGGGGATTCCTGGTCCGCGGGGACCGCGGGCCGGACGATCCGGCGCGCGAACGGGACGAAGCCGACCGCGAACGCGGCCCACAGCAGCACCGCGGGCCGGATGCGTTCGCCCGCGGCGTTCCCGAGCGGAGCGTCGACGCCCAGCGAGTTCTGCAGCCACCGCGCGGTGTCCGCGTGCGCCCGCGGCGCGAAGAGGATCGAGAGGTGCTCGGCGCGGGGGAGGACCTCGACCGGCCGGTGGTCGCCCGGTGCCCCGGCCCGGGAGGCCTGCTCGGCGGCCCGGTGGAACGACGGGAACTCGTGCCTGCCGACCAGGAGCAGGAGGTGCCGTGCCGCCGCGGGCTCCGGCACGGCACCGTCGGGCAGCGAGATCGCCGCCGTCGCCGCGATCTCGGGGTGCGCCGCGGCGAACCGGTACACCGCGCCCGCCCCCATGGAGTGGCCGACGAGCCCGATCCGGTCCGGGTCGACCTGCGGCGTCCGCCGCAGCAGGCCGACGGCCGCGTCCAGGTCCGCCGCGAGCCGGGGTTCCCGCGCCGGGCCATCGGGCAGCGGCGTCCGGTTCGCCCCGTGCCCGGCGAAGTCCGGCAGCGCGACGACGAACCCGGAACGCGCCAGCGTCGTCCCCCAGTCGGCCATCAGCCGGCGGCTCGCGGCGTGCCCGTGCGCCACGACCACCGCCGGAGCCGTCCCGGTCAGCGCGGCGGGGCGCACCAGGTCCATCGGCACCCCGTCGACGACGGCGCGCGTGCGGACCACGCCCGAATCGACCTGGGCCAGCCCGAATCCGGCACCCACGAGCAGCAACACCGCCAGGACGGGAACCAGCCACGACGAAGCGGGACGCACGACGCTCACCACCCCGAGATCGTCCCACGCGGTGATCACCCGCGGGGCGGGCCCGTGCTCACGGCCGGGGGCGCAGCAGCGTGCGCGCGAGCGCGTCGAGGAGGTAGCCGAGGACGCCGATCACCAGGATCACCGCCATCACCTGGTCGTAGGCGAGCTGGTCGCGGGAGTTGAGGATCTGGTATCCCAGCCCGGAATCGACGCCGAGCATCTCCGCGGGCACCAGCACCACCCACGCGATGCCGAGCGCCAGCCGCAGTCCGGTCAGCACGTGGGTCCGGGCGGTCGGCAGCACCACGCTGGTGAGCACTTCGAGCCGGGTCGCGCCGAGCGACCGCGCCACCCGCACGTGCCCGGGCGAGACGGCGTGCACCCCGGCGGCGGTGTTGAGCACGATCGGCCACACGGCCGCGGCCGCCACCAGGAACGTGACCGGCCGGTGCCCGATGCCGAACACGGCGACCGCGATCGGCGCCCAGGACAGCGGCGAGATCATCCGCAGGAACTGGAACACCGGCCGCGTCGCCCGTTCCACCACGTCCAGCGACCCGACGAGCAGTCCGACCGGGACGCCGACGACCGCGGCGATGAGCATGCCCAGCAGCAGCCGCCACAGGCTGGCCGCCACGTCCGGCAGCAGCACGCCCCTGGCCAGCAGGTCGCCGATCGCGGGCACCGCGCGCTGCGGGGCGAACGCCGACAGCAGCCGGTCGCCGGTGAGAACGTCGGTCAGCAGCCACCACACCGCGACGGCCACCAGCACCGCCACCAGCGGCGGCCCGACCCGGTGCGCGAGACCCGGCCGGTCGGTCCGGGCGGGGCTCGTGTCCTCGGCGCCGCGCGGGGAGAGCGTGGTCATGCGGGGTTCACCTCTTCGCTGCGGGTCAGGGAGCCGGGCAGGCCGAACGCGGCCGGTCCGCCGAAGCGGCGCAGGCTGCCGCGGACGAACCGGTCGTCGACGAGCTGCCCGTGCACCTCGTCGGCGCGGAGGCCGTCGAGGAACCGGGTGTCGCCGTCGACGACCGTGGCGCGCATCGATTCGACGAGTTCCGCGGTGAAGCCGGGGAACGGGAACGGTTGGAAGCCGATGCGCTGCCCGGACCACTCCGGGTGGTGCAGGGCGTGCGGGTAGTCGGCCGCCGGGTACTCCAACGCCGTCGACACCGCTTTCAGCGGCTGCGGCAGGTACTTCCCGCCGGTGAGCGCCCGCGCGCCACCCGCGCGATCGCGGGCGAGGCCGAGCTGGGTGAGCGCCAGCGCGTCCACCAGGCCTTGCACCCGGCCCGGTGCGGTGTCCAGCAGGTCCTGGTGCGCGAGCACCACGCAGCAGGCGTGGTCGCGCCACACGTCGCCGACGAACCGCAGGATGCGACCCACGCCCTTGATCTCGGCGATCGCGTTGAACGGGTCGGCCACGATGTAGCCGCCGACGGAGCCGCCGTCCAGCGCGGGGACCATGTCGGAGGGGCTCAGCACCACCAGTTCCACCGTGCCGTCCGCGGCGGAGGGCTGCTGCCGCACCACCGGGGTGAGCCCGGCGGCGCGCAACATCCGCTGCAGCACGATGTTGTGGATGGACCACCAGAACGGGATGGCGACCTTGTGCCCGGCGAGCTGCTCGACGCGTTCGACGTCGCGGCGGACGGTGAGCGCCGAGCCGTTCGTGTGGTTCCAGGCCAGCACCCGGCATTCGGCGCCCATCGCGTAGCGCAGCTGCACCGCGAACGGCATCAGCAGGTGCACCACGTCGACCTGCCGGGTGAGGAACGCTTCGGCCAGCGACGCCCAGCTGCGGAACTTCACCGGCCGCGCCGCCCCGGTGCCGTGCTCGTCGAGCAGGCCGCTGCCGTGCGCGAGCAGCAGCGGTGCCGCGTCGGTGATCGGCAGGTAACCGATGCGCAGTGCGCCGGAGGAGACGTCGCGGTGCCGCGCCGCGTTCAGCCCGAGGTCGGCGGTGGCGCCGAGACCTGCGGCCGCGCCCAGCGCCCCGGCGCCCAGCAGCAGCGACCGGCGTGACCACAGCGGACTCATCGGGCCGCTCCCGCGGCGACGGGGCTCGCCGGGTAGTGCGCGAGCAGTTCTTCCCGCAGCGGGCCGTCCGCGGTGCCGGGGGAGTTCGGCCATTCCCGCGCCACCGCCCCGGAACCGTCGAGCATCGCGATCCGGTCGGCGACCAGCAGCGCCTCGTCCACGTCGTGGGTGACCAGCACCGAGGTGAGCGCGAGGTCGTCGGTGCTCGCCCGCACCCAGCGCTGCAGGTCGGCGCGCGCCGCCGGGTCCAGCGCGCTGAACGGTTCGTCGAGCAGCAGCAGCGCCGGGCCGATCGCCGCGGCCCGCGCGACCGCGACCCGCTGCGCCTGCCCGCCGGAGAGCCGGTCCGGGTAGGAATCGGCGAGCTCGGCGAGCCCGAGCCGCTCGATCAGCCCCGCCGCCCGGTCCGGCGAGAACCGCGCCCGGTTGGCCCGGTAGCGGCCGCCGAGCAGCACGTTGTCCCGCGCCGTCAGCCACGGCATCAGGTGCGGCTGCTGGAACACGGCACCGATCGGGGGCCGGGTGCCACCGGCCCACTCCAGCGCGCCGCCGTCGAGGGACTCCAGTCCGGCGAGGATGCGCAGCAGCGTGGACTTGCCGCAGCCGCTGGGGCCCAGCAGCACCACGAACTCCCCGTCCCGCACCACCAGGTCCAGTCCGTCGAGGACCTTGCGGTGGTGCGGCGGGTACGACTTCTCCGCGCCGCTCAGGCGGACCGTGATAGTTCCCACCGCAGTTGTCCTTCCGTCGGGGCCTGGACCGGGAGGAAGGCGGCCTCGCGCAGCCTGCGGCTCGTGGGGCTGGTGGCGGCGTAGCCGCGGCCACCGGTCACCGCCGCCTCCAGCCTGCTCGCCGCGCCGGCCGCGCGCGCCGCGTCCAGCCGCAGCCGCAGCAGGTCCGCGGGCTGCGGCGGGACGCGGGCGAACTCGAACAGCCGGGACCGCACCGAGTCGTGCGCGGCGGCGAGCTCGTCGAAGTCCGGGCGGAACTCGGCGTTCAGCCCGTCCAGCGCGGTGGCCGCCTGCCGCCGGGACGCGCCCGCGAGCCCGGTGCAGAACGCGCTCTGCACCAGCAGGAACGTCGGCCGCACCGCGCGCACGAACTCCGTCAGGTCCGCGCTGAGCACGTCCGCCGCCGGAACGTCCACTTCGGACAGAACCACCGACGAGGAACCGGTCGCGCCGAGCGCCAGCAGCTCGGGCGCGGGGCGGACGGTCACACCCGGATCGCCGACGCGCAGCACCGCGATCAGCCCGCCGCCGTCGGCGAACCGGGCGGGGACCACCACCAGCGCGCCGTCGAACAGGTTCGAGGCCCACCGGATGGGCCCGTTCAGCCGCACCCCGGTGCCGGTCCGCTCGGCCAGCACCGGCACCGGTTCGATACCGGCGACGTGCTTCATCGCGGGCGCCATCGCGGTGACGCCGATCCGGGACCCGGTGCGCAGCGCGTCCAGTTCCCGCGCGGCTCCCGCACCGGCGGGACCGCGGGCCACGTACTCGACGACCATCCGCTGCGCCCACAGCGAGAACGCCGAGGACAGGCACCCGGCCGCGACGTCCTCGACGAGCAGCAGCATCGTGGCGAGGTCGCCGCCGCAGCCCGGTGCCCCGAGCTCCAGCAGCCCGCGCTCCCCGAGGAACCGCAGGCCGGGCCGCACGTCGGCGTCGCCGCGGTCCAGTTCCGCGGCGCGGTCGGCGAAGTGCTCGGCGACCTCGGCGCGGCCCGGGTAGTCCGCGGGCACGCCGGTCCGGGTGGTGTGCGCCGCCGTCATGTCAGCCCCGGTCCAAGGTGTGCAGCCGGTCGATCGGCGTGCTCACGGCGTCGCGCGCCTTGCGCACGACGCCCTCGTCGGGGGCGTCGTAGAGGCACAGGCACTTGGCCATGTCCTCGCGCACGTAGGTGCGCAGGAACGTCACCTCGGGCACCTCGGCGTACTTGGGCGCCTTGGCCTTCTTGTTCGCCAGGTAGGTGTCCATGTCCAGGTCGGCGGGGAAGTCCCACTCGACGAGGTAGCCGGCTTCGGGGCGGGCCGCCTTGACGTCGGCGAGGTCGGCGCCGACCAGGCGGACCAGGTGCGGGCCGGACAGCTCGGCGACCTCGGGCAGCCGCTCGCCGCGGAGGGCGGCGAGGTCGGCGTCGTCCGCGGCCTCCACCACGGCGAACACCCGGTCCCGCGCGCCGGTGACCTGCGATTCGATCAGTTCGGCGCCCGCGTCGCGCGCGGCGGAGTCGAAGGCGGCGAGCAGCTGCTCGGTCCGCTGGCGGGCGTCGTCGGCGGGCACGATCTCGTACAGGAACAAGGACATGGCGGAGCCTCCGTGCGGGCAGGGGGATGCGCGGCAGCGGACGACGGGACACGTCGTCCGCGCGGATGGCGCGAGAGGGGTTCAGGCCAGGGGAGCGGGACAGATCGCGCTGGCGATGCGGAGCAGGTCCACCTGCAACCGCCGCACGAGCTCCGAACCTGGCATGCCACCACCCTAGAGCTAGACCGATCGTTCTGTCCATCGATGTTAGGCTGTGTCCATGGCCACCACGCGATCCGGCGCAGCCGCCCCCGCCCAGCGACTCCTGGACGCGGCCGGAACCCTGTTCGTGCGGGAGGGCATCCGCGCGGTCGGCATCGACCGGGTGCTCGCCGAGGCCGGGGTCGCGCGGGCCAGCCTCTACCACGCCTACGGCTCCAAGGACGGCCTCATCGCCGCCTACCTCGACGACCAGGACGAGGCCGACCGCGGCAAGTGGGAGAAGGCCGCCGCCGAACTGGACTCGCCGCGCGAGAAGGTCCTGGCGCTGTTCGACCTCGCGCACGGCGCCGCGCTGAACCGGCGGTTCCGCGGCTGCCTCTACCTCAACGCCGCCACCGAGTTCCCCGATCCGCAGCACCCGGCGCGCGCCGCCATCGACCGGCACCGCACCTGGCTGCACGAGCTGCTCGTGGACCTCGCCGCCCGGTCGGGTGCCGCCGATCCCGAAGCGACCGCCGAGCGGATCCGGCTGATCTACGACGGCGCGGTCGCGGGCTCCAAGTTCAGCCGCGGCACCGAACCGATCGAACTGGGCAAGCGGCTCGCCGCCGAGCTGCTCCCGAACTGACCGCCGTTCCCGGGATTTCCCCTTTTACTGGGAAATGTGGGAGCGCGGGTGCGCGCATTGCCCTGAACGGATGGAAACGCATCCGGAATCCGCTGCTCCGGGCGGCGCACGCAGCGCGGATGATTGCCGTCGCCGAGTCCGATCTGTACGGTTGATCTCGCCGCGATGGACAACGTTGTCATGGGGGATCTGTGCGCGATCCGGGCTGTTCTTCCCGCTGCCTCCGAGGATTCCGCGCGGTGTTCCCGGTGGTCGCGCCGCTGCCGTGGCCGGGCGGGCCGCCGCCGCACGCACCACCGAATCCGCCTCGATGATCGACGGGAAACGGCCGCCGGAATGCGGTCCGTGATTCCTCGGGCCTGAACGGGAAAATCCGCGAACTCGGCCCGCCGCGAACAATTCCGATTCCACCCGACCCGTTCCGCGTCCGCGGAACCGCGGTCGTCCCCGTTCGCCGTGGCGCGGATCCGCCTCGTCCGGCACCGAACCGCCCCGACCTCCCAGGAGAGGAGCACGATGCGCACCTCCAGGCGCAGACGCACATCCGGCCGGAACAGATCGATGCTGGCCGGAGCCGTCGGACTGGTCACTGCACTGGCCCTGCCGGGCTCCGCGGTCCCGGCCGTCGCCGCCCCGGCCGCGCCGGGCGTCGAAGACCCGGCGCAGTACGTCAACCCGTTCACCGGCACCAAGCCGGGTGGTCCCGACTTCGGCCACGGCGGGGGAGCGGGCAACACCTTCCCCGGCGCGGTCGCGCCGTTCGGGATGATGCAGTGGAGCCCGGACACCGCCGAGTACCAGCACGGCGGCTACCAGTACGAGGACGACCGGATCCGCGGGTTCAGCCTCACCCACATCTCCGGCGCCGGGTGCGGGGACTTCGGCAACATCCCGTTCCTGCCGACGCTCGGCGACGCCCCGGCACCGGACTACCCGTTCTCGCACGAGAACGAGTCGGCCTCGCCCGGTGCCTACGACGTCACCTTCGACAACGGGCTGCGCACCGAGCTCACCGCGACCCAGCGCGCGGGCCTCGCCCGGTTCACCTACCCCGAGGGCGAGACCGCCTCGCTGTCGATCGACGCGGCGAAGGCGTTCAACGACGCATCGGGCTCGCTGACCATCAACGGCAACAGCATCGACGGTTACAGCGACGGCGGCGGATTCTGCGGCGGCTCCAACGAATACCGCGTCTACTTCCACGCCGAGTTCGACCACGACTTCACCAGCAGCGGCGTCGTCCGCGACGGCCGGGTCGACACCTCGGCGAAGGAGATCTCCGGATCGGGCACCGGGGCCGCGAACCGGCAGCAGGCGCAGGACGACGGCGCGCAGGCCTTCGTCTCCTTCGACCCGGGCGCCGAACGCACCGTCACCGCCCGCGTCGGCATGTCGTTCGTCAGCCTGGACGGCGCGAAGGCCAACGCCGCGGCGGAGCTCGGCGACCGCGGGCTCGACCAGGTCCGCGACGGCACCCGCGCGGCGTGGAACGAGATGCTCGGCCGGATCGACGTCGGCGGCGGCAGCGACCAGGACCGGCGGCGGCTCTACACCGGGCTGTACCACTCGCTGCTGCACCCCAACGTGTTCAGCGACGTCGACGGGAACTACACCGGTTTCGACGGCGAGGTGCACCAGGCCGAGCAGGGCCACGTCCAGTACGCCAACTACTCCGGCTGGGACGTGTACCGCTCGCAGACCCAGCTGGTCGCGCTGATCGCCCCGGACATCGCCTCGGACATCGCGCAGTCCGCGGTGAACCAGTCCGCGCAGGGCGGTTACTTCGACCGCTGGACCGTCGCCAACGGCGGCACCGGCGTGATGACCGGCGACCCGCTGCCGATCATGATCTCCAGCGCGCACGCGTTCGGCGCCACCGACTTCGACACCGGCCAGGCGCTGGAGCGGATGCGCGCCGGGGCGGCGAACGAGGACGAGCGGCCGGTGCACGAGCAGTACGGCGAACTCGGCTACATCCCCGCCGAGGACGAGGAATCGTGGGGCTCGGTGTCGACGACGCTGGAGTACACCAGCTCCGACTTCGCCATCTCCCAGTTCGCCGACCGGATCGGCGACACCGGGGCGCGCGACGAGTTCCAGCAGCGCGCGCGGAACTGGCAGAACCTGGTCAACCCGGACAGCGGCTGGATCCAGCCGCGCAAGGCGGACGGGTCCTGGCCCGAGTTCGACCTCGCCCAGCAGGACGGCTACGTGGAGGGCAACGCCGCCCAGTACGCCTGGATGGTGCCGTTCGACCACGCGGGGCTGTTCGACCGGATGGGCGGGAACGAGCAGGCCGGGGCGCGGCTCGACGAGTTCTTCGCCGAGCTCAACGCCGGACCGGAGGAACCGCACGCGTACCTCGGCAACGAGCCGTCCGCGAACACCCCGTGGGCCTACGCCTACGCCGGGCAGCCGCACAAGACGCAGGACGTGGTGCGCCGCTCGCTGACCGAGCTGTTCAGCGCCGAACCGGACGGCCTCGTCGGCAACGACGACCTCGGCCAGATGTCGTCCTGGTCGGTGTGGGCGGCGCTGGGCATGTACCCGGAGGCACCGGGTCGTTCGGACCTGGTGCTGGCCAGCCCGCTGTTCCCGTCGATCAGCATCGACCGGGGCAACGGCACCACCATCACCGTCAACGCGCCCGACGCGTCGCAGGACGCGAAGTACGTGCAGGACCTGTCGGTGAACGGGGAGCGGACCGGGAAGCCGTGGCTGTCCGAGCGGTTCGTCGCCGAAGGCGGCACGCTCGACTACACCCTCGGCACCGAGCCGAACACCGGGTGGGGCAGTGCTCCGGAGGACGCGCCGCCGTCGTTCGGCTGATCCCGCGCTATCCGATCGAGGCCTCCGGTTCCCGCCGGGGGCCTCGATCCGCGTCAGCGGCGGGGTGCGAGCAGGCGCAGCAGCACTTCGTCCACGATGGATTCCACTTCGGACCGGGGGACGGTGCCGGCCTTGACGTGCTCGACGATCACCAGGCGGGGGCCCACGGCGGCGATGCGCGGGGTGATCGCGTCCGGGTCGGCTTCGCCGCGTTCGGCGCCTGCGCGCAGGATCCGCAGCAGCAGCTCCTGCCGGGGCTCGACGACCTGCTGGAACACCCGCTCGTAGAGCTCGGGGTGCCGGGAGCTCTGCGTCAGCAGCGGCCGCAGCGCGCGGCCCTGCGGTTCGTCCAGCGCGGCGGCGAGCCCGCTCAGCACCGCCACCAGGTCGTCGCGCAGCGAGCCGGTCCGCGGGTCGGGGGTCTCGGCGAAGCCGGTGACCGGGTCGGCGAGCGCGGCCAGCACCAGTTCGGCGGGGCTGCTCCAGCGCCGGTACAGCGAGGCCTTGCCCGCGCCCGCCTTGGTGGCGATCTTGTCGAAGCTGAGCTCTTCGAAGCTGGTGTGCGCCAGTTCTTCCAGCGTGGTCAGGTAGATCGCGTGGAGCAGCGCCGCGCCCCGCCTGCGGGGCCGTGGCGCGGAGTCCTCGTGGGGTGCGGTGCTCACTCGACCTGTATAGCCCCCGAGGCAGGGGTGCGCGTAGCCCGGCCCGCCGCGCGTCGCGAGGGGGGCGAGCGTACGGTGTTCTTAGTGAACAGACATGTCTCTTAAACGGGAGTCGCACATGAGCACCCAGCCCGCGAAGATCGCCCTGCGCGACGTCCGGCCCTTCGACGGCCACCGCATCGGGGAGCCCACCACCGTCGTGCTGGACGCGGGCCTGATCGGCGGCGACGAGCGCGGCGCGCAGGTCGTCGACGGCGGCGGCGCGGTGCTGCTGCCCGGCCTGATCGACGCGCACGTCCACCTGCAGGGCCCGGAAACGCTGCGGCGGCTCGCCGAGCACGGGGTGACGACCGGCCTGGACATGGCGTCCTGGCCCGCCGACTTCGTCGACGCGCTGCGCGGCACGACCGGCGCCGCCGACATCCGCAGCGCGGGCACCCCCGGGATCGGGCCGTCCGGCCCGCACAACCACATCCCCGGCATGCCCGCGGAGGCCGTGCTGCACGACCCGGCCGAGGCGCGCCGCTTCGTGCGGGCGCGCGTCGCCGAAGGCTCCGACTACATCAAGATCGTGCTGGAGGCCCCGGGCGACGGCGGCCCGGACCGGGACACCGCGGTCGCCCTCGTCGAAGCCGCGCACGAGCAGGGCGAGCAGGTCGTCGCGCACGCCAGCACGCCCGGCGCCTGGGCACTGGCCCTGGACGTCGGCGCCGACATCGTCACGCACACCCCGCTGGGCGCCCCGCTGGCCGAGGCCGACATCGCCCGCGCCGTCGCGGCCGGGACGGTGGCCGTGCCGACGCTGGCCATGATGGAGGGCATCGCCACCGCCAAGGGATTCCCGCAGGCCTACGAGGCCGCGCCGCGCAGCGTCGGCGCGCTGCACCGCGCCGGGGTTCCGGTGCTCGCCGGGACCGACGCGAACACCCAGCCCGGGTCGCCGTCGCCGGTGCCGCACGGCAGCAGCCTGCACCACGAGCTGGAACTGCTGGTGGCGGCCGGGCTCACCCCGCTGGAGGCGCTGCGCGCGGCGACCTCGCTGCCCGCCCGGTACTTCGGGCTCGCCGACCGGGGGAGCATCGCCCCGGGACTGCGCGCCGACCTGGTGCTCGTCGACGGCGATCCGCTCGCCGACATCACCGCCACCCGGGCGCTCCGCCGGATCTGGTGCGCCGACATCGAGGTCGAACCCGCCGCCTGATCAGGCCGCCGCGTCCCACGGGGTGCCGTGCCTGGAGTGCAGGTGCACGACCGCGGTGGGGGCCGGGTCGCGGCGGTAGAAGGCCCCGTGTAGCGGGAACTCCTTCGAGGGCCGCGGCCCTTCGAGGTGCACGATGGACTCCACGTCGGACCCGGGGACGGTGCCGGTCTCGACGTGCTCGACGATCACGACGTGCGGGCCGACGGCGGCGCCGACGTGGGAGCGGGCGTACTGCGAACAAGGTCCGCGGTGTCCGGTGCGCGTGCATCGAGGTCGGCCCCGCCGCCTGATCGCGGTGGTCCCGGTTCCGACACCGGGACCGGGCGCCGCTCCATTTCCGCGCGGTGCCGCGCCATTTCGCCCACTATCTGGAAATCGTTCGTGAGAACGTGAACCTTCTGTTAAGGGGGTGCGATTTTCGTGCGCTGTGACGCAGGATGCATTGACTGTAGCGGAAAGTGTCGGACAGAGTGCTCAGCGTACTGGGGTGGACATGTGACCGGGGAGGGCTTCCGGTGCTGGAGGGGTGGCGTTCGCGCGCGCGTTTCCGCAGGCTGATCAAGGAATTGGCGCTGCCTGCCGTCTGTTCGATGGAAGAGTTGATCGAGTGCATCTCCGCGCGCCGGAAACGTCCGCTGCGCGTGCTCCCCTTTCCGGGGGTGGCGAATTCGGCGCGTCCGCACGGGCTCTGGGTGGAAGCCGCGGACACCGACTACGTTTTCGTCGAGCCGCGTACCAGCGAACTGCACCGAAAGCACATCATCCTGCACGAGATCGGCCACATCCTCGCGCACGGTGGAGCGGAACCCGCTGATCACTCGGAGCGGCGGGCTGCGCAATTTCGGCGGATGGTCCCGGACCTCGACCCGGGAACGGTGTCCCGGTTGCTGGCCCGCTCGCACGGCGGGCACGGTGCCGCGGCCGAGCGGGAGGCGGAGGAGATCGCGGTGCTGCTGGGCAGCCGAATTCTGCCGACTCCGGTGCGGGTGGGCGGAATCGAGGAGGCGTTCGGGTTCGCGGTGACCCCGTGGCCGCCGCTGCGGTGAGCTCGATGATGGAGTTCGCGGGCATCGGGGCGCTCTGGCTCGCGGTCCTGTTCCGCGCACCGCAGGCGGTGCGGCAGCGCCGGACCCGGGTGTTCTGGCTCGTCGGAGCCGGGCTCGCGATGACGATGACGCTGCACACCGACGCTTCCTGCACGTGGTTGCGCGAGTCCGCGCTGAGCGCGCAGGCGGTGCACGTGCTGCGCAATTCGATCGCGGTGACGAGTTCCTGCCTGGTGCTCCACGGCTTCTCGGCTTTCCTTCAGGTGCGTGGCGCTCGGAGGTCGCTGCTGTGGGCCGGTGGGGCCGTGGTGGTCTCGCTGCTGGTCCGCTCCGATCTGTCCGCGGTCGGTTTCGCAGGTTCGCCGGTGCCGGTCGCGGTGCTGGACAGCTACTGGTCGGGCTTTCTGCTGCTGCACGTCGTCGCGCACGCGGTGGCGTGCGGGTTGTGCGTGCGTGCGGGCGTGCGCGGGGGATCGGGTGGGGCGCGGTTCGGTCTGCTCGCGTACGGGGCGGGTTTCTTCCTGTCGGTTCTCGTGCTCTGCCCGCTGGCGGCGTTCGCGGCCTCGACGGGGGAGTCGTCGCCGCTGTCGGTCGCGCCCTTCGTCACCGGGGTGCAGGCCGGGTGCTTCGCGGTGGGGGTGTCCGCCCCGCTGTGGGCCGAGGTGCGCGGGTCCTCGGCCAAGCGCCGGGTTCTGCGGCGCCTGCTGCCGTTGTGGGCGGAGATCACCGCCGGGGTGCCGGAGGTCCGGCGTGTTCCGGTCGCTGCTGCGGGGCGGGAGGTGTTCCGGTCGCGTGCCGCCGTGGAGCTGGCGTGCTACCGGCTCGTGATCGAGATCCGGGATGCGGTGCTGCTGTTGAGCGGGCACTGCTCGGCCGAACTGGTCGAGCGGGCGCGCGCACACGTGGTGTCGACGGGGGTGCCGCCGAGCCGGGTGGCGGCGGCGGTGCTGGCCTGCTGGCTGCGGGCGGCGGAGGACGTCCGGGCGCAGGGCGCCGTGGCGGCCGGGAGTTCGGCGCCGCTGCCCGGTGGGGCTGATCTGGATTCGGAGATCCGCTTCCTGCTGATGGTCGCCGAGGAGTACGAGGCGGCGCCGGCGCTCGACTTCCGCCGCGCGGAGCGTTCGCAGCCCGCGGGTCGCTGAGCAGCGCCCGGTAACCGGCCCGTCCCGGGACCAGGGAAACAGGTCACCTCCCGTTTTCATCCATTTCAGTTGACGACGTTCATCTGCTCTGATTAGCATTAGGCTGCGCGACGTAAGCTGATATGGATGATCTGGGGCATCGGCTTCGCTCGCGCAACTGGGGAGTTCGGTCGACCGAACTGATCGTCGGCAGCGCAGCCGACCTGATCCGGCGAGGGCACGACCCCGCCCGGATCCACCCATCCACGAATTCGGGAGCGCACCTCTGCGCGCCGGGACCGCGCGTCCTGGCGCCGGAACCACCACTGGGAGGACTCTGTGATGTCCGCGAACTCCGGAGGCACCGCGAAGATCGGCACCGACTGGCGGGTCCGCGCCCGGCAACCGGTCGGCTACGACGTCCGCGTGCTCAACGGGCTGCTGTCGCCGTCGAACTCGGCGCTCGCCGACGCGTGCGGAACCGCGCCCGGCAGGTCACCGCGCTGCCTGCTGATCGTCGACGACTCCGTCGACGTCCTCCACGGCGACCGGCTCCGCGCCTACTTCGAGGCGTGGTCGATCGACGTGGAGTGGCACGTCGTCCCCGGCGGAGAGCAGTCCAAGAACCTCGACCAAGTCGTCGCCATCACCGAGGCGATGACCGGGATGGGCATCCTGCGGCGCTCGGAGAAGGTCGTCGCGGTCGGTGGCGGAGCCGTCCTCGACGTCGCCGGCATGGCCGCGGGACTGTACCGGCGCGGCGTTCCCTACGTCCGCGTGCCCACCACGCTCATCGGCCAGGTCGACGCCGGGATCGGCGTCAAGACCGGCATCAACCACGGCACGCACAAGAACCGGCTCGGCAGCTACTACGCGCCCGAAGTGGCGCTGATCGACCCGGAATTCCTGCGTACGGTGCCGAAACGGCACATCGCGAACGGGATCGCCGAGATCGTGAAGATGGCGTTGATCAAGGACGCGGCTCTGTTCGACCTGCTGGAGCTCGCCGTGCACGACCTGGACGCGGCCGCGTTCGCCGACGGCGAGCCGGGCGGCCCGGCGATGGAGATCATGTCGCGGGCGATCGGCGGCATGCTCGACGAGCTGGAACCGAATCTGTGGGAAGAGGTGCTGGAGCGCTCGGTCGACTACGGGCACACCTTCAGCCCCTCGCTGGAACTGCGAGCCGACCCGCCGCTGCTGCACGGCGAAGCCGTCGCGGTGGACATGGCCGTGTGCGTGGCGCTCGCGCACAACCGGGGGATGCTCGGCACCGCGGACGCAGCCCGGGCGATCGGGCTGCTGCAGGCCGCAGGCCTGCCCGTGACCGACCCGGTGTTCACCACCGACCTGCTCGTCGAAGCGTTGCGCGACGCGGTGAAGCACCGGGACGGCGAGCAGCGGATTCCGCTGACCGACCGCATCGGCTCCGCGACCTTCGTGCACGACATCACCCGCGAGGAGCTCGACGAGGCGCTCCGATTCGTGCACGAGCGGGCCGAATCGGACGCGGCTCTGGTGCGTGCGGCGCGATGAACCCGATCACCGTGATCGACGTCGGCGGCACCCGGCTGCGTGCCGCCGACTGGACGCCGGAGCACGGGCTGGCCGAGATCACCGAGACCGCCTCGCCCAGCATCAGCAGGGATCCCGACGCCGACGTCGCGCAGCTGCGGGCCGAACTCGTGCGGGACCTGTGCGCCGCGGTGCCGGCAGGCCGCGTCGCCGGGATCTCATTCGGCGCCGCGCTGGACCACCGGACCGGCACCGTGCACGCCTCGGCACCGCTGTGGGGATCCTGCGCGGAGCCGTTCGACCTGCTGGGCGAGCTGCGGTCCGCGCGCCCGGACGTGCGCTGGCACGTCGTCAACGACGTCACCGCCGCATTGCTGCACGCCATCACCGCGCCCAGGTACGCGGACGACCGCAAGGTGCTGCTCGCGACGATCAGCACCGGCATCGCCTGCCGCACCGTGGACCGCCGCCGCGGCGAGATCCCGGTCGACGAGTGCGGTCTGCAGGGCGAGATCGGGCACCTGCCGGTCGCCGCGTCGTGGCGCGGCGAACAACTGCACCTGCCCTGCGATTGCGGAGTCGACGACCACCTCTCGGCGTTCGCCGCAGGGCCCGGGATCCGCCGGGTCGCGGAGGAGATCCGGCGCCGCGATCCCGTCGGATGGCGGAACTCGGAACTGGGGCGCGTCGAGGATGGCACCGCGTTCGAGGACGCGTTCCGCGCCGCGCTGGACCACGGCGACCGGCTCGCCACCGCATTGCTGGCCACCGTCACAGCACCGGTCGCCGACCTGCTGCGCACCGCCGTGTGCCTGGACCCGGAACTGGACCACCTGGTGCTGACCGGTGGCGTCGTCGCCGGGCTGGGCGAGCACTACCGCGGCGCGGTGCTGGCGCACCTGGAACGCGCCGGGACCTACCTGACCGGGGACCGCGTCCCCGGCTGGGCGGCGCGGCGGCTCGTCGTCGACGAGGCGAGTACCTCCGGCGGGCTCGTCGGAGCGGGACTCGCGGCGCGGGAGGGCAGATGACCCGGATGCACCGAGCCGTGGTGCGCGACGGCACCGGCATCGCGGTCCGACACCGGCCGACCCGGCCGCCCGGTCCGGGAGAACTGCTGCTGGGCACCGAAGTAGCAGGCCTGTGCGGCACCGACGTCCAGATGCTGCGCGGGATGCGGGACGACCCGGCCGAGGTGATCGGCCACGAAGGCATCGCGACCGTGGTGGCGGCCGGGCCCGGCGTCGCACCGGAGCTCGCCGCGGGCACCAAGGTCGTGGTGAACCCGACGCACCCCACCGATCCCGCGTTCCTGCTGGGACACAACGTGGGCGGACTGCTGCAGGAGCGGACCTGGATACCGGCATCGGCCGTCGACGCCGGCCTGGTGCTGCCGCTGACCGCGGTGCCGGAACCCGACCTGGCGGCGTTGCTGGAACCGCTCGCGGTGGTGCGCTACGCGCTCTCGGCGCTGCGCCGGTTCCGCCCGCGCACCCTGGTCGTCTTCGGCGCCGGGACGGTCGGCAGGCTCGCGGTGCGCGCCGCGAGCCGATGGCTGGCCGAGGCCGAGCGGCGCGTCTTGGTGCGCCGCACGGCCGACGAACTGCCGCCGGAGCCGGTGCACGCGGTGTTGGAACCCGGCGCCGACTTGGCGGCGGAAATGGCGCCGGGGCCCGTCGCCGTGCTCATCGCCACCCCGCGGGACGCGACCGTCGGCTGCCTGGAGACGGCGATAGCGGCGGCAGCGGGCCATGAGCTCGCGGTGGACCTGGTGGGCGGCCTGCCACCGGCGGCGGACACGCCGATGCTGCCCGGTGCCGACCTCGTCGCGCTCCGCGCCGCCAACCGAGCGGGAACACCCGACCCGCCCGAACACGCCGGGCTCAGCACCACCACCGGCGACCGCGTGCACCTGTTCGGGCACCGCGGGGTCGGCAACGACCACCTGCGGATCGCCGCCGACGAATTGGTGCGCGCCCCGGAGCGCTACCGCGACCTGGTCACGCACGGCACCGACCTCCACGGAGCGGCGCGGATCATGCGCGAGCTCGCGACCGGCCGCGGCCGCGACATCGACGGCCGCCGGCTGGTGAAGCTCGCCGTGCGGATCTCCGCTCCGCGGCCCCGACACCACGAGGAGAACTGATGGCAGACATTTCCGGACCGGTCCGCGCGCTCGTGGTCGGCGGCTCCACGGGCATCGGTCGCGGCATCGCCGACGCCTGGGCGAAAGCGGGCGCCGACGTCGTCGTCGCGAGCCGCAGCGAGCCCGATGACGCCGCGCTGGGCTGGGCGCCGCTGGACTTCACCGAACCCGACCAGGCCCGACAGGCCCTCGCCGAGGTCGCGAACGCGGGCCCGCTGCACGCGGTGTGCTTCTCCGCAGTGCACTACGGGACGAAGCGGGCGCTGTTCCGCGACGTCACCGAACAGGAATGGCGCCGGCAGGTGGACGTGAACCTGCACGGCCTGTGGCTGACGCTGGCGGCCACGCTGCCCGCATTGCGGGAAGCAGGCCCCGGGCTGCTGCTCGGCGTCTCCTCCGAAGTGGTCTACAACGCGGGACCGGGCCGGTCCGGTTACGCCGCGACCAAGGCGGCGGGCACCGGCCTGCTCCACTCGCTGGCCCAGGAGGAGGACACCGCGCGGCTGCGGATCGTGCAGGTGCTGCCCGCCGGCATGGTCGACACCCCGGGCATCCGCCGCCGGCGGCCGGAGGACTTCGACTACAGCGCTTACATGCGCCCGGCCGGATTCGGCCCGGTCGCCACCGAATTGCTGCGCACCCGCGGCGGCGAGCACCACGGCGACAGCCTGGTCGTCGACGCCGACGGCCGCTGGCGTTCGGTGCGCGAGCAGCCGCCGGAGTCGCAGAGCCGCGGGCTGGGTTCGTGAACCGGCCGCTGATCGGGCTCACCGGCTGGCGGGTCGACGCCGACGGCGCGGACGTGCTCACCCTCGCGGCAGAGCTCGGCGTGGACGGGGTGCAGCTCGACCTCGGCGGTCCGGGACGCGGCGCACCGCTCGACGGACCGGGGCGCATCCGGCGGATCCGGGAGACCTCGGCCGCCACCGGAGTCCGCGTGCTGGGGGTAGCGGTGAACCTGATGAACGACATCGGGCTCACCGTCGCCGACCCGGCGGTGGTGCGCGGCACCCTGACCCGCGCCTTGGACGCGGCGCGGGAACTGGAGGCACCGCTGGTGTTCGTGCCGAGCTTCCGGCGCAGCGCGATCACCGGCCCCGCAACGTTGTCGGCGACCGCCGAGGTGCTGCGCTGGGCGAGTGCCGAAGCCGCCGCTCGCGGCCTGCTGCTGGCCAACGAGAACGTCCTCGACGGTCCCGCGGCCGAACGGCTGCTCGACCAGGTCGGCGCGGACTCCTTCCGGCTGCTCCTCGACACGGCCAACCCGCACCAGGCGGGCGTGGACGTCGCGGCGTTGGTCGCGGCGCTCGGCGACCGGTTCGCCGACCAGATCCACGTCAAGGACGGTGGCGACACCGAGGCCGCCCTCGCCGCGGTCCGCGCGCACGGTGGGCACGTGCACGCCCTGGTGCTGGAGAACGACCACCGCGACGGCGACCGGGAACGGCTGCGCGTCGACCTGGCGCGGCTGCGCGGACACGCCGACACCCTGACCCGACGACCGAGCGAGGCCCGGCCATGACCGAAGATGTGCTGCTCACCGCCGAAGCGCTGCTGTTCGACATGGACGGCACCCTGGTCGACTCGACCACCGTCGTCGAACGGACCTGGCACCGCTTCGCCCGCCGCCACGGGCTCGACGGCGCCGAGATCCTCGCCGACGCGCACGGCAGGAGGACCGGGGAGACCGTGGCGCGGCACCTGCCCACCGGCAGCGACGTGGCCGCGGAGACCGCCCGGCTCGTCGCGGAGGAAGTGGCCGACGTCGACGGGATCGTGCAGATTCCCGGGGCCGCCGAGCTCCTGGCGAACCTGCCCGCGGGGCGGTGGGCCGTGGTCACCTCGGCCGGCCGCGAACTGGCGCGGCGGCGCATGGCGGCGGCCGGGCTGCGGCTGCCCGACGTGGTCGTCAGCGCCGAAGACGTCCGACAAGGAAAACCGGACCCGGAGGGGTATTCGCTCGCCGCCCGGCACCTGGGGGTGCCACCGGAAGCGGCGATCGTGTTCGAGGACGCCGAGGCAGGCCTGCTCTCGGCACTGGCGAGCGGGGCGCGGGCGGTCGTCGTCGGCGCCCACGGCGGGCGGGTCGCCGCAGACCTGCCGCGCGTCGCCGACCTCGACGCGGTCACCGCATCCAGCGACGGCGAACGCCTGCGGGTCCGACTCGCAGAAACGAGGACCGCACGACCATGACGCAGACCTGGGGGATCACCGAGCGGGCCCGCACCTCGCGGTTACCGTCCTTGACGAGCCTGCGGTTCATCTCCGCGCTGCTCGTGTTCTTGTTCCACGCTTCCTGCACGACGCCGCCGTGGACGTTCTTCGGCGACCCGGCGCAGGCGAGCGCGTTCAGCACCGTCGCCGCCGACGCGGGCCGCATCGGTGTCGCGTTCTTCTTCATCCTCAGCGGATTCGTGCTCACCTGGTCCAGCGACTCCGTGGGGGACGTGCTGGACTTCTGGCGGCGCAGGTTGGTGAAGGTGTTCCCGAACCACCTGGTGACCTGGGCGCTGGCGCTGGTGCTGTTCGGCGGCGGCACCGCGGCGGCCGGGACGGTGCTCGCCAACCTGTTCCTGCTGCACCCGTGGGTGCCGGACTACGACACGTTCCTCAGCGTGAACGTGCCGAGCTGGTCGCTGGGTTGCGAGCTGCTGTTCTACCTGGCGTTCCCGGTGCTGTTCCCGCTGATCAAGCGGATTCCCGCGGCTCGGCTGTGGGCGACCGCGATCGGGCTGATCGCGGCGGTGTTCGCGGTGGCGTTCGTGGCGCAGTTCCTGGTGCCCACCGAACCGGGGTTGCCGGAGGCGAACTCGCCGGGCTCGGTGTGGCAGTTCTGGCTGGTGTACTTCCTGCCGCCGGTGCGCGCGCTGGACTTCGCGCTCGGCATCGTGCTGGCCAGGATCGTGCTGAGCGGGCGCTGGATCGGGCTCGGGTTCGGGACTGCGGCGCTGCTCACCGCCGGCGGGTACGTACTGGCGTCCTTCGTGCCGTGGGTGTTCCACCTGAACGCGGTCACGATCATCCCGTTGGCGCTGCTCATCCCGGCGGCCGCGTGCGCCGACATCCGAGGCGGCCGCTCGCCGCTGCGCGGGCGGTTCGCGGTGTGGCTGGGCGAGATCTCGTTCGCGTTCTACATGGTGCACGCGCTGGTGCTGAGCGGTACCCGGGCGCTGCTGGGGCCGGACGCCTACTTCGGTTTCTGGGCCGCGAGCGGGGTGGTGCTCGCCGAACTCGTCGTCTCGGTGCTGGGTGCGTGGCTGCTGTACACCACCGTCGAACGGCCGATCATGCGGCGCTTCGGCCGTCGCCGCCCGCCCGCGGCGCCCGGGGCACCCGAGGGATCCGTCCCAGCCGAACCCGTTCCCGCCAAGTGAGGTGCGCATGTCCCATTCCACCGACATGACAGGCCGTGTTTCGCCCGATTCGCCCGAAGGCGCGTCGTCTGCGATGTCCGCACTGGTGCTGGAAGCTCCCGGGGTGGTCCGGGAGCGGCGAATTCCGGTGGCCCCGCCGAGCCGCGGGAACTGCCTGATCCGGATCAGCCGGATCGGCCTGTGCGGCACGGATCTGGGTTTCTACGACGGATCGAGCAATTACCTGCACGACGGGTTGAAGGCGTTCCCGTTCGTGTTCGGCCACGAGTGGAGCGGGCGGATCGTCGAAACCGGCCCCGGGGTCGTCGGATTCGAAGTCGGGCAGCGCGTTTCCGGGCACAATTTCCGCCCCTGCGGGAACTGCCCCGCGTGCGGACGCGGCGACCTCAGGTACTGCCCGGCCCGCAGCGAGATCGGCGTGCTCGGCCAGGAGCAAGGCGCCGCGGCCGACTACCTCGAAGCCCCGGCGGGCACGCTGGTCCGGATCCCGGACTCGCTCGGCGACGACGTCGCCGCGCTGCTGGAACCCGCCTCGGCCGCGCTGCACGCGGTGCGGCGGCTGGCGGTGACCGATGCGGACCGGGTGGCGGTGCTGGGCGCCGGCACGCTCGGCGTCGTAGCGGCCCAGTTGTGCCGTGCGCTGGGCGCGCGGGTCGAGGTGTTCGACCCGCAGCCGGAGCCGCGGGAGCTCGCCGCGGAGCTCGGCTTCCCGGTCTCGGTTCCGGAGAACGCCGAAGCGGACCGCTACTCGGCCGTCATCGAGGCATCGGGTTCGGTGGCCGCGGCCAGGTCCGCGCCGGTGCTGTGCGCGCCGGGCGCCCGAATGGCGCAACTGGGCACTCCGCACCATTCGGTGGACGGATTCCCGATCGCCGCCCTGGTGATCAAGAACGTCACGGTGCACGCGGTCCTTTCCGGGATCGGGTGCTGGGAGGAGTTGATCACGTTCGTGGAAAGCGGCCTGATCCGGCTGGATCCCTTGGTAGATTCCGTTTTCTCCCGTTCGGAAGTCGGTGCCGCCTTCCAACGGCTTGCCAGCAGCGGTCGCCGACGCCCGAAGATCCTGATTCGGATGTCCTGACGGTGACCGGACGAGAAAGGAGAAGTGAACTCATCGTGAGTACAGTTTCGATCCCCGGCGCGGTGGTGCATTACACGACGCACGGCGCGGGGCCAGGACTCGTCCTGGTGCACGGGACCGGAGCCGATTCGGTCGCCAACTTCGGCCACCTGGTGGACCGGTTCACCGATCGGCACACCGTGATCACCCCGGACTACGCGGGCAGCGGCGGCACCGAGGACGACGGTGGTGCGATCACCCTCGACGCGTTGATCGAGCAGGTCGCCGCCGTCATCCGGGACAACGGTGGCGAGCCGGTGGACCTCGGCGGGTTCTCGCTGGGCGCCGTCGTCGCAGCGGGAGTGGCCGCCAAGCACCCCGAACTGGTGCACCGGCTGGTGCTCATCGCCGGCTGGCAGGACTCGACCGATCCGCGCCACCAGCTCACCTTCAAGCTGTGGCGTGACCTGGCGGAACTCGACGAGTCCTCCTACGCGCGGCTGATCACGCTGCTGCTGTTCACCCCGGGCTTCGTCAGCCGGATGGGCGTGGAGGCGCTGGCCGAGTTCGTCGCGGGCACCAAGTGCTCGGACGGCACCAACCGGCAGATCGACCTGGGGCTCGCCGTGGACATCAGCGACCTCACCCCGAAGATCCAGGCGCCCACGCTGGTCATCGGCTGCACCCACGACCAGCTGGTGCCCGTCGGGCACTCCCGGGAACTGCACGAGTCCATCGAAGGCAGCACCTACGCCGAGATCGACAGCGGGCACCTGGTCGTCATGGAACGGCCGGACGAGCTGGTCGACCTGGTCCGCGGATTCCTGCACCCCGAGAACTGACCGACGACCACCGCTCCGCGAGGTTCGCCCATGCCCATTCCCGTGTTCGCACTCATGCTCGGCGTGTTCTGCGTCGGCACCGCCGAGGTCGCGATCTCCGGACTGCTGCCGAACGTGGCGGCAGACCTGGCGGTCAGCGTGCCCTCGGCGGGTCTGCTGGTCACCGGATACGCCCTCGGCGTGACGGTGATCGGGCCCGCGGTGACACTGCTGACCACGAAGGTCCCGCGCAAGGCGCTGGTGCTCGTGCTGATGGCCGTGTTCACCGCGGGCAACGCCGCCGCGGTGGTCGCGCCGGACTACGGGGTGCTGATGGCGGCGCGGGTGTTCACCGCGATGAGCCACGGAACCTTCGTCGCGGTCGCGTTCTCACTGGCCGCTGCCATCTCCGCGCCGGACAAGCAGGGTTCGGCGATGGCCAAGATCGCGCTCGGGTTCAACCTGGCGAACGCGCTCGGCTCCCCGCTGGGCACGTTCGTCGGGCAGCGGTTCGGCTGGCGGTTCACCTTCGTCGCCATCGCGCTGGTGGCGGGGCTGACCATCGTGCTGATCGCGCTGTTCATGCGGCCGCCCGCGCAGCAGCAGGCGGCCACCGGGCGTGAACGGCTGCGGCAGGAGGTCGCGGCACTGCGCAGTCCGGTGCTGGCGGTGGCCGTGGTGGTCACGGTGCTCGCCCAAGGCGCGGTGTTCACCACTTCCACCTACCTGGTGCCGATCCTGCAGGAGGTCAGCGGGTTCGCGCCCGCGTCGATCTCGGTGCTGCTGGTGGTGTTCGGTGTCGGCTCGGTGGTCGGGAACTTCGCCGGTGGCAGGCTCGCCGACGGAGACGTGGGCCGGGCGGTGCTCGCCGTGCTGGCCGTGCTCACCGCGGTGTGCCTGGTGTTCTGGCTCTGCGGTCCGGTCCCGGCGTTGGCGGTGGCGGCGCTGTTCCTGTTCGGCGCTTCGGGCTTCTCCATCATCCCGAGCCTGCAGGCGCACATCCAGCGCATCGCGATCGCCGCTCCGACCCTCGCGTTGTCGGTGAACGTGTCCGCGTTCAACCTGGGCAACGGATTCGGCGCCTGGCTCGGCGGGCAGGTGCTCGACCTCGGCTGGGGGACCGGGGCGGTGCCGCTGACCTCGGCCGTGGTGTGCGGGCTCGCGCTGCTGCTGGCCGCCACCTCGCACTGGTGGCGGAACCGGTCATCGAGCGGCGGTGACCGGGTCGCGGTGGAATCCGCGGTGTGACCGGCGGCCGGGGTCGGCGGACCCCGGCCGCACCCGAGCGGAGGAGGTGACGGGTGGACCTGCAACTGGTGCTGCCCGCGGAATCGCCGGAGCTGCCGTTCACGGAGCTCGGCGATCTCGCGGTGGCGGCCGAGCGGCTCGGATACGGGGCGGTGTGGTTGCCGGACCACCTGCTGCCGCCGTCCCGTTACGCACCCGGCAGCTACGGCGGGATCTACGATCCGCTGGTCGCGCTGGCCGCCATCGCGGTGCGCACCCGGACGATCCGGTTGGGCACCTCGGTGCTGGTGCTGCCGATGCGCAGCCCGTTCGCCGTCGCCAAGCAGGCCGCCACACTGGAGCGGATCTCCGGCGGCCGCTTCACCCTCGGCGTCGGCATCGGCTGGGACCGGGCGGAATTCGCCGCGGTGGGCGCCGATTTCGCCGACCGCGGGGCGCGCGCCGACGAGGCCATCGACCTGATCCGGCATCTGCTCGGCGGGTCCGGCCCGTTCCACGGCACGCACTTCCACTACGACGCCGGGGTTTTCGAACCGAAGCCCGGCACACCGGTGCCGATCGTGGTGGGTGGTTCGGGGGAGCGGGCGCTGCGCCGCGCGGCCCGCTCGGGCGACGGGTGGCAGCCCATCGCCCCGGAGCCCGCCGAGTTCGCCGCGCGCGTCACGTGGTTGCGGGCGAACGCGGCGCGGCCGATCCAGGTCTCGGTGCGGACGTCCTGGCTCGGCGGCGGCGCGGAGCTGGCGGCCGTCGTGGACGACCTGCACGCCTATGCCGCGGCCGGGGCCGATTCGGTCGCGGTGTGGCTGGGTTCCGACGACGGGGTGCGCGACCGGATGGCGCGGTTCATCGCCGCCGCCGGATGAGCACCGGAGCGGTCAGCTCCCGGTCTCCGGCCGCTTCGCCCCGCCCGCCAGGTCCTTCACCAGCGCGGTGACCGCATCCAGTCCTTCCCAGTCGAGCAGCGGGGCGTAGGTGCAGATCTCCCGGATGCGGCTGTTGCGCATGGCCAGGACCAGTTCGTACTGCGCCACGATCTCCCGGGTCGCCTCGTTGTCGGTGAAGAAGGCGACGGGAACCCGGAAGAACTCGGCGAGCGCCTGGAGGTGGTGCAGGGTCGGGTTGTCCCGCTGGCCGCGGCAGAGCTGGTGCAGGTAGCCGTGCGAGATGGATTTCCCGGTGCTCGTGCTGATCTCCGCTGCGAGGCGTTCGAAGGTCGGCCACTGCGCCTGCTGCCCGGGAGCGGCGTTCTGCTGGGCGTACACGTCGATCAGGTACACGAGTTTGTCGGCGAGCGTCCGCGGCGACTGCTCCATCGAGCCGGGTTCCGGGTTCATCGCACCTCCACGGCGGGACCGCCGGCCGTCACGCTCCGTCGTGGCCGACCGGTCCGATCCGGTTCGCCCGCATTCCGGTCCACCGCGAGTGCGTTTCGGCGGGGTCCGGGGGTCCGCGCACCCGTTTTCGGAGGTGTGCGGCCGACTTGCGCGGAAGAGTACCACGGGCCGGGTTCGGTTCCGGTGATCCTCTTCGTGGTCCGATCCGGGGCGTTCCGGGCACCCCGGACCGAATTCGCTGCGTGATCGTGCGAAGTCGTTGCGTGCTCGGTCAGACGTCCCACGGGGTGCCGTACTTCGCGGTGAGTTCGTGGATCTCGGTGGGTTCGAGCAGGCGCGGGTGGTGCTGGCCGAGGCCGAGCAGCAGGGCCGCGACCTCCTCGATCTCCACCGCCGCGTCCACCGCCGCCGCCAGCGAGGTGCCCGCGGTGATCGGGCCGTGGTTCTGCAGCAGCGCGGCCCGGAACTCGAAGTCCAGCGCCGCCAGCGCACCGGCCTGAGCCGGATCGCCCGGCGCGGCGTACGGGACGAGCGGGGCCTGGCCGACGCGCATCACGAAGTACGGGGTCAGCGGCGGGATCGCGCTGCGCTCGGACCACGGCTGCAGGCAGGACACCGCGGACGCGTGCCGGGAGTGCAGGTGCACCACCGCGGTGGTGGCCGGGTCGCGGCGGTAGAAGGCGCCGTGCAGCGGGAATTCCTTCGACGGCCGCGGCCCGCCGAGGTGCTCGCCGTCGAGGGACAGCTCGGCGAGCGCCGCCGGGTCGAGGTCGCCGAGGTCCGCGCCGGTCGGCGTGATCAGCATCCGGTCGCCCTCCCGGATGCTCAGGTTGCCGGAGGAACCGGGGCTCAGGCCCAGCGCGGCGAGCTTCGCGCCCGCGGCGGCCAGTTCGGTGCGGGCCTCGTTCATGACAGCACGTCCCATGCGGTGGTGAAGATGTCGATCCCGCCGAAGTTGCCCGATTTCAACGCGACGTCCACCGGTCGACGCTCACCGTCCACATCGGATTCGGTGCGGCACCAGGGAACTCCCGGCGCGATCTGCGCTCCCACGTGCAGGGTGGTGGCGCCGAGCGCGAGCACCACCGCGCCGGAGGTCTCACCGCCCGCGACGAGCAGCCGCCGCGCGCCCTGCGCGACGAGCTCGGCGGCGCAGCGCGCCAGCGCCCGCTCCAGCAGCGACCCGGCGGGTTCGGCGTCGTCCTCCCGCGCCGGTTCGACCTCGTCGCCGACGCCGACCGCGTAGAGCAGCGGCGGCAGCGCGGGATCACCGGCCCAGCAGGAGCGGACGAACTCGACGAGCTCGGCGGTGGTGCCGTCGAAGTCCGCGCGCAGCGCCGCGAGGTCCAGCTTCCGGTGCGGCAGCCGGGTTTTCGCGTGCGTGACCTGGGACCGGGTCGCGGCCGATGCGCTGCCCGCCAGCACCACCGCCGGGCCCGCCCCGGCCGATCCCGCGCGGGCCCGCCCCGGGTGCGGACCGGTGAGCCCGAGCGCGAGGCCCGCGCCGCCGGTGAGCACCGGCGCGTCCGCGGTGGCCGCCGCGATCACCGCGAGGTCCTCGTCGGTGGCGGCGTCGACCACCACCAGGTCCGCGCCGAACTCGGCCAGCCGCGCGCGGACCGCGTCGGCTCCGGCACGCACCACGTCGTGCCCGACCAGCTGCACCGGCCTGCGAGTCTGCGGGGCCAGCAGCCGCAGCAGGTTCGAGTCCCGCATCGGGGTCAGCGGGTGGTCCCGCATCGGGCTCTCCGCCAGCGGCTGGTCGCCGACGAACAGGTGCCCGCGGTGCACGGTGCGGCCGGTCGCCGGGAACGACGGCACCACCACCGCGCCGGGCGCGCCGAGCTCGTCGAGCACCGCGTCCACCACCGGCCCGATGTTGCCCTCGGGCGTGGAGTCGAACGTGGAGCAGTACTTGAGGTAGATCCGCTCGCAGCCCGCCGCGCGCAGCGAGCGCAGCGCGGCCAGCGAGTCCCGCACGGCCTCGTCCACCGGCGCGGTGCGGGACTTCAGCGCCACCACCACCGCGTCCAGCTCGGCGAGCGGTTCCGCGGGCGCCGCGGTGCCGATCACCACGGCGGTGCGGAAGCCGCGGGAGACGAGCATCGTCGCGAGGTCGGTCGCCCCGGTGAAGTCGTCGGCGATCGCGCCGAGCAGCGGCATGCGTCCTCCCTGGCGGGTGGTCCGCGGTGCGCGCGGACGGGGGTTCGAAGGCGTGGCCGGGGGGTTCGCCCGGATCGGGGGTCGCGGACGAACCGCAACGCGGCCGTGAAAATATGTTAGCACGCTTGACTCTTGTGTGAATCAGTGAATATCTTCTGTGAAACAGTGTGCTGCCGATCCCACCTGATCGGCCGTCGCGCCGCACGGCCCCCGGAGCTATCGCGACGCGAGACTCAACGAGGAGACTCATGAACGAGCAGCCCCGCCCACCGGGCGCCGGCGACCGGCCCGTCGGGTACGCGCTCTCCGGCGCGGCGGGCGGTTTCGCCCGCACCCTGCTGGCGCAGACCAGGCTGATCCCCGCGCTCGAACCCGCCGTGCTCTGCGACGTCGACGTCCCGCGGCTGCGCGCGCTGTGCGTCGAACTCGGCTACCCCGAGGCACGCCTGCGCACCTGCACCGACGCCGCGGAGACCGCCGCCGCCACCGCGGCCGGGGACATCGCCCTCGTCGCCGACCACGAGCTGATCGCCGCGGGCGGCTGGGACGTCCTCGTCGAAGCCACCGGCAGCCCCGCCCACGGCTACGCGATGGCGCGCACCGCGCTCGAACTCGGCAGGCACGTCGCGATGGTCAGCAAGGAGGTCGACTCCGTCGCCGGGCTGCACCTGGCCCGGATCGCCGCCGCCAACGACGTCGCCTACCTGCCCGCCGAAGGCGACCAGCCCGGCAACCTGCTCAAGCTGCTGGAGCGGGCGCGGCTGCTCGGCATGGACGTCGTCGCCATCGGCAAGTCCACCGAGTACGACCTCGTCTACGACCCGGAGCGCGGGACCGTCACCCAGCTCGACCGCACCGTCGACGCCCCGGCGCTCGGCGCGCTGCTCGACCTCGGTACCGACGTGCGCGCCACCCTCGCCGCCCGCGCCGACGCGGTCGCGGCGCTGCCCACCGGCGCCACCGCCGACTACTGCGAGATGGCCGTCGTCGCCAACGGCACCGGATTCCGGCCCGACGTGGAACGGCTGCACTACCCGGTCGCGCGGATCGCCGAGCTCGCCGACGTCTACGCGCTGCGCGAGGACGGCGGGGTGCTGCGCGAACCCGGCGCCGTGGACGTGTTCAGCGCGCTGCGGCTGCCCGGCGAGGCCTCCTTCGCCGGCGGCGAATTCGTGGTGCTGCGCACCAACGACGCCGAGACCTGGCGGCTGCTCGCCGAGAAGGGCCACGTCGTCAGTCGCGACGGCCGCTACGCCGTGCTCTACCTGCCCTTCCACCTGATGGGCGTGGAGACCCCGGCGACGCTGCTCGACCTCGTCGCCCGCGGCCGCGACGCGCTCGCCCGCGAACCCCGCAGGCACGCCGTGCTCGCCGGGCGCGCGAAGCAGGACATCGGCGCGGGCACCGTGCTCGACATGGGCGGGCACCACCACGACGTCACCGGCGTGCAGGCCGTGCTGCTGCGCGGCGACGAGGCCCCCGCCGACGTCGCGCCGCTGTACCTCGCCGCGCACACCGCGCTGCGCCGCGACGTTCGCGCCGGCGACCTGATCACCCTGTCCGACCTGGAGAACCCGGACGCCGCCCTCGTCGAGGCCTGGCAGCAGGGCGAGGAGACCAGATGAGCACCGACCTGACCCCGCTGCTGCTCGCGGCGGGCGCGATCGTGGTGCTGATCCTGCTCATCACCAAGATGAAGCTGCACCCGTTCCTCGCGCTCATGATCGCCGCGCTCGGCCTCGGCTTCGCCAACGGCATCGCACCCGGCGAGACCGCCGAGCACTTCCAGACCGGCTTCGGCGACGCGCTCAGCGACACCGGGCCCGTCATCGGCCTCGGCACCATCCTCGGCGGCATCCTGCTCGGCTCCGGTGGCGCCGACCGCATCGCCACCGCGTTCATCGGCGCCCGGCCGGTCAAGTGGATCCCCACCGCCATCGCCACCGCCGCGCTGCTCATCGGCATGCCGCACCTGTTCGACGTCAGCTTCGTGATGCTGGTGCCGCTGGTGTACGCCGTCGCCAAGCGCACTGGCTCGCACCTGCTGTTCGTCGGGCTGCCGATGGCCGCGGGGCTCTACGTCTCGCACGGGTTGCTGCCCCCGCACCCGGCGCCGACGCTCGCGGTCGCCGCCTACGACGCCAGCACCGGGCTCACCATCCTCTACGGGCTGATCATCGCGATCCCGGTGATGATCCTGTGCGGACCGGTGCTGACGCCGCTGCTGTCCCGCTGGTTCGGGCCCCCGCCGGACCTGGACAAGTCCCCGGTGCCCGACCCCGGCCCCGCCGCGGACGAGCAGCGCCGGCCGGTGTCGCTGGTGCTCGCGCTGATCACCGTGCTGCTGCCCGCCGGGCTGATGCTCATCGGCACCCTCGGTCTCACCGTCGTCGAGCCGGGCGGCTGGGCGCACGTCGTGTTCGAGGCCTGCGACACCCCGGTGCTGTCGCTGCTCGTCGCCGTCGTGTTCGCGTTCTTCGCGCTCGGCGTGCGATCCGGGTTCGGGCTCGGGAAGTTGCAGAAGATGGCGGCGAAGGGGCTCGGCCCGGTCGGCGCGATCATCCTCATCCTGGGTGCGGGCGGCGGCCTCAAGGAGATGCTGTCCGCCACCGAGGTCGACAAGCTGATCACCCAGTACGCCGTGCACTGGGCGGTGCCGCCGCTGCTGCTGGCCTGGCTCACCGCCGCGCTGCTGCGGGTCTGCCTCGGCTCCGCGACCGTCGCCACCGCGGCGGCCACCGGGATCGTCGCACCGCTCGTCGCCGCCTATCCCGAGCTGTCGCCGGAACTGCTGGTGCTCGCCACCGCGTCCGGGGCCGTGATGCTCTCGCACGTCAACGACTCCGGGTTCTGGTTGTTCAAGGAGTACTTCCAGCTCAGCGTCGCGCAGACCTTCCGCAGCTGGACGCTGATGCTGTCCGTGCAGTCGGTGCTGAGCCTCGGCGGCGTGCTGCTGCTGAGCGCGGTGGTGGGGTGATCGACATGGGTGTTCGGCTCGGCGCGGAACGCGGTGCGCCACCCGTTCCGGCGTGCTGCGACGGTGGTTCCTGCTGCGCGGCGGTGTCGGAGGACGGCGGAATCCTCTCGCTGCGGGACGCGTTCCTGCTGCACGACCCGGAACCGGACCGCCGTGCCCGGCGGTCCGGCCGGTTCCGCCGGGTGCGGGCGCTGCTGCGCCGCTGAGCCGGGGGAATCCGCCGCCCGCGGGGGCCGCGGACGCGGGTGGTGGCGAGAATGGACGTCGCCGGTGGTGGTGCCGGTGCGATCGGGAACCAGGACGGGAGCAGGGCATGGACGCGTCGGGCACCCCGCCGCTCATTCCGGACCAGCGGCGGGAACAACTCGTCAAGCACCTGCGGCGTGAAGGGGTGCTCAGCGTCCAGCAGATCACCCAGCTGTTCGGGATCTCGCACATGACGGTGCGCCGCGACCTCGCCGAGCTCGAACGCCGCGGACTCGTGTTCTCCGTGCCCGGCGGCGCCCGCATCGCCAGCCAGCTGCGCGCCGAACCGACCTACCAGGACAAGTCCGTCACCGAACAGCCCGAGAAGCAGGCGATGGCGCGGGAAGCCGCCCGGCACGTCCGCGACGGCATGACCGTCTACCTCGACGCGGGCACCACCATGCTCACCATGATCCCGCTGCTGGTGGAGCACGCGGAGCTCACCGTCGTCACCAACGACTTCACCGCCGTGGAGCGGCTGCTGCCCGCCACCCACCTGGACGTGATCCACCTCGGCGGGCTCGTCGAACCCGCGAACCGCTCCACCGTCGGGCGGCTCGCCGCCGCCACGCTGCGCCAGCTCGCGCTGGACATCGCGTTCGTCAGCGCCAGCTCCTGGGACCTGCTGCGCGGCGTCACCACGCCCTCCGAGCGCAAGGTGGAGGTCAAGCACGCCGCGATGGCCGCGGCCTCCACGTCCCTGCTGGTCGCCGGGTCGTCGAAGTACGGGACGTTCGGCCGCTACCGGGTCGCCCCGCTCACCGCCTTCGACGAGGTCGTCACCGACGCGGCGCTCGCCGACGCGGCGGCGGAGGGGATCCGGGCGGACGGCACCGCGCTGCGGTTGGTGGCTTCGGAGTGAGCGGTGGGCCTTCCCGAACCCCTGTCGAACGGATTCCTTTGCAGCGCAGGTGATTCCGGATCTGCGGGAAAAGGTTCGAGTCCACTCCGGACTGATTTCGACGCTCGGCCGGGCCCGTGCGAGCGGATCGCCGCGCTCGGCGGGAACCGCCCCCGGGCGCCTGCCATGGCGTCCGGGGACGGTTCGGTGCTCACTTCACGGCGGCCAGCTTGCAAGCGTGCCCCGCGTGAGCGTTGCTGACCTGGATCTTGACCAGGTTGCTCATGCAGATGAGCCGGGCGAAGGTGGTGCCGGACGCACCCTGCTTGCAGGCCGCTCGGACCTTCGGCCCCACCAGATATCCGCGGGCCTGCAGGTAGGTCGTGCAGTCCGACGTGGTCGCCTGTGCGGGTGCGGCGACCGCCAGCGACAGCGTTCCTGCCGCGACCGCGGTGACGAGCCCCGCGGCGACGCGACGCATGGTGTTGCTCATGAGTTACCCCCTGATTTTTCACTTCCCCAGTGGCGGATCTCCCGCCGCGAAGCCGTTTTCGGCTCTGCACCAGATCTTGCCCAGGTTTTCCCGGAAATATCGGAAAACCGCGCGAACCACCTGAAAAGAGCAAAACGGTCAACTCGACTGCGGCGTACGAGTGATCCCGAACGGCGGCGCCCGAGCCCGCCGCGCGGTGCCCGCGGGCACCTTTCCCGAGGTCGGTGCCCCGGTCCGGTTCGCCACTGATGCGGCCGACCCGGGTGAACGCCCGCCCTGGGGTGGCCGTCATGTGCCGGTGGCCGCCGGAGTGGCTCCCGGGCGCTCAGCGGCCGCGGCTGGACGCATCGCCCCCTCTCCTGGTCGGCGAACCGGTCTCCACCGAGTCCCGGCCGGATGGATGTGCCGATCACCGACGTGGAAAGGGCGTGGAGTGCATGGCGAATCCACAGGTGATCACGAGCGGTCCGGAGTCGGCGGCGTTCCTGGAAGGTCTCGCCGATCGAGTGGAGCGCGGAGCGCCGAGCGGTTCCTGAGATCTCTGGAACGCCTTGCGCCCCAACGGATTCCAGGCAGGGAAGGCGGAATCGGGGCAGCGCGGCGATGTCGAGTGCTGCGGAGTTTCCCGCGAGATCGTGGTGGCGGTGACGCAACGCGGAGAGTTCCGCTCGCCCGACCTGTTGATCAGCGTCCCGGTTGGACCGCGCTCGCCACGGCGCTGGGTGTCATCGGGTGCGCACGTCGCCGGATGGGCCGTGAACTCCCTGCGCGCCACTGGCCGGGCGGGGCGGTGCGGGTGCCGTGCTGCGGGAGGTCCGCGCGCCCTCCTGCGGAGTTCCCCTGATGCCGCAACGAAAATCCGGCCGGTCGAGTGCCTCGACCGGCCGGACTGGTGCGGTTCCTTCAGTGCTCGTCGTAGTGATCCCCGTGCGCGGCGTGCCGGTGCCCGTCGTGCAGGTAGTCCGTGTGGTCCCCGTGCGGGAGGGCGACGTGCCCGCACCCGGTGCCGTGCACGTGCGAGTGGTCGTCGTGCGCGACGTGCTCGCTCTGCTCGCACTCGTCGTAGTGGTCGTCGTGGGCCCGGTGCAGGTGTCCGTCGTGCACGTAGTCGGTGTGGTCGCCGTGCGGAACGGCGACGTGCCCGCAATCCGGTCCGTGCGCGTGCTGGTGGTCGGTGTGCTGGGCGTGGGCGGTGGTCATGGAAACCTCGCAACTGCGTTTCGTTCGGACACGACCGCCGGATGGAGCAATCCTCCGGCTGCACGTCACATTAGTGGCTGCGCATGTGTCGGCAACTCGGCGAGCGCGATGCGGCCCCGACGGGTCGTCCGCCGGGGCCGCATCGCCGTTCGAGGTGGGGTCAGGCCTGCACGCCGCTGAGCTCGTTGGGCGCGGCGGGCAGTCGCCCGGTCGCGGTCTTCTCGCCGGTGGCGAGGTCGATCGCGTGGATCACCTTCTCACCCGGGTCGGTGACGTAGGCGGTGCCGCCGCGGACGAACAGCGCCGGTCGCGGCTGCTGCCACTCCAGCGGTTCCTGCCAGGAACCGGTGACCGGGATGGTCCGCACCACGCGCCCCGCGACCGGGTCGACGACGCGGAGACCGCCGTCGGTGCCGAGCACCAGCGCTTCGCCCCGCGGGCCGCGGGCCAGCGACCGGAAGGTGTAGCTGGTGCCGAGGTCGACCAGCTTCAGCGAGCCGGTGGCGGTGTCGATGAGCGACACCTGCTCGGGGCGTTCCAGCTCGGCGTCCTCGTCCTGCTTGTAGTCGCCGAGGACCACGGGGGAGTGCTCGGAACCGGCCTGGTTGCCGATGCGGCCGTACTCGGTGGGGCTGTGGACCTTCGTGATCTTCCCGTCCCGGTAGAGCACCGCGCCGTCCTCGCAGCCGACGACGACGGCACCGCCCTGCGCGGTCGCCTCGCCGTGCACGCCGGGGCAGTCCTCGTTGCGGGCGATCTCCTTCCGGTCCGCGTCGAGCACGACGATGCCGACCCGCTCGTCCTCGTCACCGAGGGTGGTGAGCAGCTCGCCGCCCTCCAGTTCGACGGCGACGCCGTGGTGCGGTTCGGCGGTGGTGTGGTGCTCGGTGGCGGGTTTCCCGTCGCCGAGCTGCGCCGGGTCGAAGGAGGTGACCTCGCCGGTGCCGTCGCTGAACAGCACGGTGCGGCCGGCGTGGCGCACGACGTGGCCGGGCTTCGCGCCGGGGAACTTCACGTCGGTCAGCTCGGGGTGCGCGGCGTCGAGCAGCTGGAAGCCCTCGGCGGTGGAGACCACCACGTGCTCGTCGTCGCCCGCGGGGTTGATCCGGTTGAACCCGGGCAGCGGGAGGTCCGCGGCGACCTGGAGGGTGCGGCCGTCGAGCACCCAGATCCCGCCGTCGTAGCTCACCACGACCGGTTCCGGCACCGGCGGGCCCGCCGGTGGTTCCGCCGCGGGTTCCGGCGAGGGCGCGGCGCAGGCGCCGAGGACCAGCGCTGCGGCCGTGATGCTCGCGATCTTGCTGGAGGAGGGCATGATCGGTCCTTTTCTCTGGTGCGGTGGGAGGTTCGCGCGCCGGATCACCCGGCGAGTCCGGTGGCGATGGCGTCGGTGTTGGCCCGCGCCATCTCCAGGTAGGTCGCGGCGCCGCCACCGGGCGGGCTCAGCGATTCGGAGAACAGCGGCACCACCCGCACGTCCAGGCCCGCCTGGTCGGCGAGCGCGCGGGCGAGCCGGTCGGGTTGCGAGGAGTCCGCGAACACCGCCCGCACCCCGGCGGCGCGCACGGCCCCGGCGAGGTCGGCGAGGTCGGCGGCGCTGGGGGAGGCCAGCGTGGTCCCGCTGGGGATGACCGCGCCGATCACCTCGAAGTCGTAGCGCTGCGCGAGGTAGCCGAACACGTGGTGGTTGGTGACGAGCTTGCGGCGCTCGGCGGGAAGAGCGGCGAACCGCCGCGCGGTCTCGGCATCCAGCACCGCCACCTCGCCCCGGTAGCGGTCCGCGTTGGCGCGGATCACCGCCGGGTCGACGCCGTCGACGTGCTCGATGACCTGCCGCGCGATGAGGTCGACGGCCTGCGCCACCCGGCCCGGGTCGGTCCAGAAGTGCGGGTCGGCCTGGCCGCGGGAGGCGTCGCCGGTGTAGTCGATCGGGTCGACGCGCTCGGCGACGGGCAGGGTGGCGACCCCGGCGCCGCGGGCGGCGTCGACGGTGCGCTGCACACCTTCTTCGAGGCCGAGGCCGTTGTGCACGACGAGTTCGGCGAGCTCCACTTCGGCGGCTTGCTGCGCGGAGATCCCGAACGAGTGCGGGTCGGCGCCGGGGCGCATCAGCACCGACACCTCGGCCTGGTCGCCGACGACGTTGCGGGTGAGGTCGCCGAGGATGTTGGTGGTCACCACGATCTCGGCCCGCGGCGCGGAGTTCGTGCAGGCGGTGAGGCCGAGCAGCGTGGCGAGCACCGCGACGGCGGCCGTGATCCGGGCGCTCATCGGCCGGTCTCCACCACGTGCGTGGCCTGCCCGCCGAGGTCGAACCGCCGGGCCTGGCGCAGCGAATCGTTGTAGTCGATCTCGTGGACGGTTCCGGTGCCGACGTCGTTGACGTAGGCGCGGGAGGTGTCCACCAGGATCACCGGCGGCGGCCCGGTCGGGTCCACCAGCCGTGCGGTGACGCGGGTTTCCGCTGTCTGCGCACCGGTTTCGGGGTCGTGGGCGTGCAGCACGCCGTCGGCGGTGAGCGCCAGCAGCGGGCCGCCCTCGCCGACGGCGTTCACCGCGACGACGGGCCCGGTCTCGAGGTAGGTCCAGGCGCGGTCGCCGACGTCGAGCGACCAGGTGCCGCGGTCGCCCGCGCGGGCGGCGAGGGTCGCGCTGCCGGGGCGCTGCCGGAAGTCGCGGGCGCGTTCGTCGTCGCCGACCGCCCGCGGGTAGGGGATCTTCTCGCCGTGGAAGGCGTCGTCTTCCTCGGTGACGAGCAGCGCGCCGTCGGCGCAGCCGAACACGACGCCGCGCCGGGTGAGCGCGGTGCCCGCCGGTTCGGGGCAGCGCGGTTCGACGGTGGCGGTCGGCTTCCCGGCCCGGTCGAGGACCCGCACGGTGCCGTCGGCATCGGCGGCGACCAGGTGGGTTTCGTAGGGCACGGCGGCGGTTCCGGGTGCGACGGGGACCTCGCCGGTGGGGCGGGCGGTGCCCTCGTCGAGCGCGGCCCGGTCCAGCAACGTCACGCGTCCGTCCTGAGTGGACACAGCGGAGACCTTCGGGTCGCCGTGCGCCGCGACGGCCGGTCCGGCGAGCTCACCGGCATCGCGGATCTCGGCCCGGTAGTAGTGCACGTGGTCGCCGTGGTCGACCATCCAGGAACCGCTGTCGACGACGTGCGTGCCGCGGTCGCCGCTGAGGTAGGCGTGCCGCCCGTCGGTGCTGATCGCGCTGACCCCGGGCACCGGCGCGAGTGCCACGACCTCCTCGGTGAGCAGGTCGAGCACCCGCACCGCTCCGGTGGTGGCGTCGGCGACGACGAGCCGCGACTGGGCTTCGGCGGATTCCTCGGCACCCGCCACGTACCCGTGCGGCACGGGCGGTGGTGCTTCGGCCGGCGCCCCGCAGGCGGTGGTCGCCAGTGCGAGCGCGGCGGCGAGGGCGGTCGGGATCGGTTTCACAGGGCGGGCTCCGTTCGCTGCGGTCGGTCCCGCACCCGGTCGCGCAGTTCGGCGCCGAGCGCGGACAGGAAGAACAGGACGACGGCGGTGGCGGCGATGGTCGCGCCGGCCGCGGTGCCCCAGTGCCAGGACGCGAGCAGCCCGAGCGCGGTGGAGAGCACGCCGAGCGCGGCGGCCACCGCCATCACCACCGGGATCCGCTTCGCCCACAGCACGGCCGCCGCCGGCGGGGCGATGAGCAGCCCGAACACCAGCAGCGTGCCGACGACGCGGAAGGAGGCGACGATCGCCAGCGTCACCAGGCCCAGCAGCAGCGCGTGCGCGAGGCCGGGGCGCAGGCCGAGGGTGCGGGCCTTGCGCGGGTCGAAGGCCAGCGCGACGAACGCGCGGTGCCCGGCCAGCGAGAGCAGCGCGGCCAGCGCGAGCGCGACGCCGAGCTGCCCGAGCTCGGGCGGGGTCACCGCGAGCACGTCGCCGAACAGGAATCCGGTGAGGTCCACGGCGAAGGACTGCGAGTGGGACACGATGATGACCCCGGCGGCGAGCATCCCCACGAACAGCAGCCCGATCCCGGTGTCCGCGGACAGCCGCCGCGACCGCCCCAGCGCCGTCACGCCGAAGGCCATCACCCCCGCGCTGAGCGCGGCGCCGAGCAGCAGGTCGCCGCCGAGCAGCGCGGCCAGCGCCACCCCCGGCAGCATCCCGTGCGACATGGCGTCCCCCAGGAAGGCCATGCCGCGCAGCACGACCCAGGTGCCCGCGAGCGCGCAGATCAGCGAGACCAGCACCCCGGCCCACAGCGCGCGCTGCACGAACGACACCTCGAACGGGACGAACAACCAATCCATGACGAATCACCCTATAATGAAAATGATTGTCGTTGTAGACTACGTTCCGTGAGAGCGATCACCGAGGAAGAGCACCAGGCGGCGGTGCTGCACGAGGTCTCCGCCGGATATCGGCGGAACCCGGTGCTGCACCGGGTCACCGCCGCGTTCCCGGCCGGGTCGCGCACGGCGGTGGTCGGCCCCAACGGCTCCGGCAAGTCGACGCTGCTCGGCGTGCTCGCCGGCGTGCTGCCGGTGACCTCGGGTTCGGTGCGCCGCCGGGGCGACGTGGCGCTGGTGGCGCAGCGCAGCGCGGTCTCGGACGCGCTGCCGATGACGGTGCGCGCCACCGCGGAGATGGGGCGGTGGGCGCGGACCGGCCCGTGGCGGCGGCTGTCGGAGCAGGACCGCGGCATCGTCGCGGACTGCCTGGAACGGCTGGGCGTGGCCGACCTGGCGGACCGCCCGCTGGGCGCGCTCTCCGGCGGTCAGCGGCAGCGGGTGCTGGTCGCGCAGGGCCTGGCGCAGCAGGCCGAACTGCTGCTGCTCGACGAACCGGCGGCGGGGCTCGACGTCACCGCGCAGCGGCGGATCACCGAGGTCCTGGACGAGGAGAAGTCCCGCGGTGCCACCGTCGTCCACGTGACCCACGACCTCGCCGAAGCTCGCGATGCCGACCACGTGCTCCTGCTCCGTGACGGGCGGCTGCGCGCCGCGGGCCCGCCCGGCCGGGTGCTGGCACCGGACTCCCTCCGCGAGCTGTGGGGGAACTCGTTGGTGTGAGGGGAAATCCGCCGACAGTCCACTGAGGACGTATCAAGCGACGTCGTCGGTGCCGCCGGGCTGGAAGGTGCCGCGGTAGGTGCTGGGGGAGAGGCCCAGCCGGGCCCGCAGGTGCTGGCGCAGCGAGGCGGCGGTGCCGAACCCGGCATCGGCGGCGACCTGGTCGACCGGCAGTTCGGTCTCCTCCAGCAGCTGCCGGGCGCGTTCGACGCGCTGCCCGGTCAGCCATTGCACCGGGGACAGCCCGGTCTCGTCGCGGAACCGGCGGGTGAAGGTGCGCACGCTCATCGATTCGAGCTCGGCGAGTTCGCGCAGCGGCAGCGCGCGGTGCAGGTTCTCCAGCGCGAACGCGCGGGCGCGCGCGGTGGACGAGCTGCGCGGGTCGGGCACGGCGCGGCGGATGAACTGGGCCTGCCCGCCGTCGCGGTGCGCGGGCACCACCGCCAGCCGCGCGACGTCGTTGGCGACCGCCGTGCCGTGGGCCTCCCGGATCAGGTGCAGGCACAGGTCGATCCCGGAGGCCTCGCCGGCGGAGGTCAGCACCGGGCCTCCGTCCACGTACAGCACCGCCGGGTCCAGCTCGACCCGCGGGAACGCGCGGCGGAACCGGTCGGCCGCGTTCCAGTGCGTGGTGGCCCGCCGCCCGTCGAGCAGTCCGGCCGCGGCGAGCACGAACGCGCCGGTGCAGATCGACGCGATCCGCGCGCCCGCCGGAATCCGGGCGAGCGCGTCCCGCACGTCGTCGGGGAGCGCGAAATCCGCCGCGTAATCCGCGTCGGAGGCGGGCACGAACACGAGGTCGGCGTCCGCGAGCACCTCCGGCCCGTGCGGGACGGTGATCGCGAAGTCCCCGGTGGTGCGCACCTGCCCGGGAACCGGCGCGCAGGTCAGCACCTCGTACCGGGGTTCTCCGTCCGGGCCGGTCGCCAGCGGGAACAGCTGGTGCACGATCCCGAGCTCCATCGGCAGCAGTCCCGGCCGCACCAGAACCACGACCTTCGTCGGCGTTTCTGACATGGCCGGATTCTTCCACATGTTGGCCATCGGGCCACTCGTCGCGGCGGCGGGACGAACCGACGATGGGAGGCGCACAACCCCCCCAGGAGAGGAACCGCGATGTCGCTGATCGCCGTCTGGACCGTCCTGCTCGTCGAATTCGCGGTGGCCTGCACCATCGCGGTCGCGCTGGTCGGCTGGATTCGGAGGAGCGCCCGGGAGGCGAGCGGCCCGAGCGCGGAGCGAGCCCGCCCGGCGGTGGGCGCGGCTCGCGCGGCGTGCCGATGAGGACGTCGTCGGCGGGCCCGAGGACCGGCCGGGCGCGTCCCGCCCGGCCGGTGGGGCTCACGCCTCCGGGTTGAACTCGATGTCGTCGGGCTTGGCCTTGGCGAGGTTGCCCGCGAAGGCGTCGTCCTTGATGCCGAGGCTGGCGCTGCCGAAGTCGGCGGAGGTCAGCGCGTCCCGGATGCCCTCCGGGAAGTTGTCCCAGCTCACCAGGTCCGGGTACTGCCAGGTGCCGTAGTGGTTCTCCGGCTCCTCGTCCTTGCTCGCGAGGCGGAAGCAGTGCGTGCTGGCGCCGTCCTTGTGGTAGATGATCTTCGCGTGGGTGTCCTCGAAGCCCACCTCCTCGGCCGGGTAGGTGGAGAAGTCGCCGTGCGCGGAGGTGGAGACGTACTTCGCCTGGTCGTCGTTCACCCAGATGACCACGTGCTCGATGTCGTGGCGGTGCCCGAACGCGTCGTGCACCCCGTCCAGCGCCTGGTCCTTCTCGAAGTACAGGTCGTACATGTAGGCGCACCAGTCGCCGTCGCACTTCGAGCGCGAGTAGGAATTGGTGTTGTCCAAGTCCGACTGGTCGTGGCAATTCCCGTTCAGCGCGCCGGACGGTTCCAATCCGGGGGCCAGGGTGCCGTCCGGTCCGATGGCCGGAGTGGGATAGCAGCCGTCACCGTCGTAATCGAAAGCGGGCTGCCACTTCGCATCCGCCTCGGCGGAGCTGCCGGGCAGCGCCTGCGGCGGATCGGCCAGCGCCACCGCAGGTGGCAGGCCCACGAACAGCACCGCGGTGCCGACCAGCGCGCGGAACGCGAACGAGGACTTCCCGAGCCGCCGGGAGCCGCGCGTTCTGTCGTTCTCCAGTGTTCCCATCGCAGCAGAACCTTCCGATCGCCATCAGATCGGCATGATCATAGGGTTCCGGGTGGGCGATTCCCAGGGGATGATCCGGTGCTTCCGAACAGGTTCACGGCGGGTTCACCCGAGGTCGTGGCGAGAACACGACAACCGTTCTCCGAAATGGCGGGGTAGGCCTTAACATCCGCCGAATTCATTTTCCGACGAGACCGGGTGGGACCGGGTGGGACCGGTCGAGAGCCGGTCGGGAACCGGCCTGGAGCCGGTCGGCGGCCGTTCCCTGGGACCGCCGGACCCACCCTGCGCGGCCGCGCAGCGGGCAGAATCGCAGGTATGAACGGTTCCCACTCCCGCGAGCTCGCCGACTTCCTGCGCACCCGGCGCGCCCGGCTGCGCCCGCAGGACGTCGGCCTGGAGCCGGGGCCGCGGCGCAAGGTGACCGGGCTGCGGCGCGAGGAGCTGGCGCTGCTGGCCGGGGTCAGCACCGACTACTACCAGCGGATGGAGCAGGGCCGGGACGTGCGGCCCTCCGAGGAGGTGCTGGACGTGCTGGCCCGCGCGCTGGACCTCGACGAGGACGAGACCCGGCACCTGCACGCGCTGGCCCGCGCCGCCCGCAACCCGGAGCCGGTGCGCCGCCGCGTCCCGGAGCGGGTGCCGGAGAGCACGCGGCGGCTGCTGCACACCATCGGCGGTCCCGCGCTGGTGCTGGGCCGCCACCTGGACGTGCTGGCCTGGAACGCGCTCGCCGGTTCGCTGTTCGGCGGCCTCGACCAGCAGCCGCCGCACGAGCGCAACGTGCTGCGCGCCCTGTTCCACCACCCGGACGCGCGCGAGGTGTGCCCGGACTGGGCGTCGAGCGCGCTGGAGTACATCGGGATGCTGCGCGCCTCGGTGGCCGCCGACCCGGACCACCCGCGGGCGAAGGAGCTGGTCGGCGAGCTCAGCGTGCGCAGCGAGGAGTTCCGCCGGTTCTGGGCGCGGCACGACGTGCGGGAGCGCACCCGCGGCCGCAAGCACTTCGCGCACCCGCTGGTCGGCGAGCTCGACCTCGACTGGGACGCCTACCCGCTGCCGGGCGGGCCGGGCCCGGTGCTGATCGCCTACACCGCGGAGCCGGGCGGCGAGTCCGCGGAGCGGCTGGAGCTGCTGCGCGGGCTGCTCGCCGACCCCGCTCCGGAGCGGGCGGTCAGCTCCGAGCGCTCAGGAACTCGTCGATGACGGTGAAGGTCGCCGCGGGCGCCTGCACCTGCGGCAGGTGCCCGGCGCCGGGGATGGTCTCGAAGCGGGCGTCGGGGAAGGCGGCCGCGTACTCCCGGCCGTAGCCGGCGCTGATCACCTGGTCGTCCTCGCCCCACACCACCAGCGCGCGGGTCCGCACCTGCGCGAGGCGCTGCAGCAGCCCCGGGTCCGCCATCGCGGCGCCGCCGTACGTCCGGATCGCCTCGATGGCCGCGGACGGCGGGCCGGGCCGCCCGGGCGCCGGGGTGGGCAGCGAGATCTCGTGGCCGGGGATCTCGGCGCCGATGGCGTCCAGCAGCACCAGGTCGCCGAGCACCCCGTCGCCGAGCACCCCGTCGCGGTCGCGCACCGCCATCTCGGCGGCCACCCAGCCGCCGAAGGAGCTGCCCAGCACCAGCACGTCCCGCAGGCCGCGCGCGTCGAGCAGGTCCAGGTAGGTCTGCGCCAGGTCGGCGACCGAGCCGAGCCGCTCCGGCCGGGTGGTGTCCTCCCAGCCCGGGTGCACGGGGGCGAGCACGCGGTGGCGGGGTGCGAAGTGCTCGACGATCGGGGCGACCGTGGCCGGTCCACCGCCGCCGTGCAGCACCAGCACCGGGCGGCCGGACTCGCCCGCCTCGTCGATGGCCAGCTGGATCTCGGGTCCGATGTGGAGGGTGCTTCGAGTGGTCATCGTGTCGCTCTTTCCTGGCGGGTGGTGGAAGGATCGAACCGGGCGGTACCCGGGCAGGACCCGGGAACGGCCCGTTCGGCCGATCTGAGCCGGTGGGCCGTTCAGCCGGGGGGACCGGCCGGTGCGAGCGGGTCGAGCGCCGACCAGCCCGCGCGCAGCAGCGCGAACGCGGCGTCGGAACCGGCACCGCCGTCCCCGGGAACGGATCGGGCGGCGAGCACCAGGTGCGCGAGGGCGCGCACCGCCGGATCGTCCGCGGCGGCGCCCGCGTCCGCGGCGATGGCGGCCGCGAGGGAGTCCTCGTGCCGCGCCCACATCCGGTCCACGTGTTCGCGCAGGCTCGGCGATTCCAGGATCATGCGGCGGAATTCGCGGAACCGGGCGCCGCCGTCGTCGCCGCCGCGGGCTTCGCGCACCGCGGTGAAGTACGCGTGCAGCGCGTCCACCACCGAGGTGCCGGGCTCGCGGTCGTGCACGGCGGCGACCAGCGCGGCCTCCCGCTCGGCGTCCTCGTCGACGACGAGCGCCTCCTTGCTGGGGAAGTGGTTGAACAGCGTGGTCACCGAGACGTCGGCGGCCTCGGCGACCTCGGCGGTGGTCACCTCGGCGAAGCCGCGGGCGAGGAACAGCTCCAGCGCGGTCTCGGCGATGTGGGCGCGGGTCCGGGCCTTCCTGCGCTCCCGGCGGCCGGCGGGTTCTGGGGTGGGCATGTCGCGGAATCCTAGGCGTGCTGCGGGTTTCCGGCCGTCATGGCCTGGAAGTGGACGAGCGCGTGCGCCGGGCCGTCCGGGCCGATGCAGTCCTCGACGCCGCCCGCGGCTTCGGCGGCGGCTTCGGCGGCGCGGGGGAACATCCGCGCTTCGTAGGCGGTGACGGCCTCGTCCAGCGGGCCGCCCGCCGCGATGAGCTCGGCGAGTTCGGCGGCGTCGAGCATCGCCAGGTTCGCGCCCTGCCCGGAGAACGGGGACATCAGGTGCGCGGCGTCGCCGAGCAGCGTCACCCCGGGCCGGTGCTCCCAGCGGTGGCCGACCGGCAGCGCGGTGATCGGCCGCACCGTGAACGAGTCCTCGCAGCGGTGCAGCACGTCCCGCAGCACCGGCCCGAAGTCGGCGAACATCTCCGCCAGCACCGCGCGCAGCGCACCGCGCTCGACCCGGTGCCCCCAGTCCACCGGCCCGCGGAACGCGGCGTGCACCCGGATCACGCCACCGCTGCCGCGCTGCGCCAGCAGGCCGCGGCCCGCGTCGAGCGCGAACGTCATGCCGTGCCCGATGAGCTCGGCGATCTCCGGGTGCGCGCGGTCCACGTCGGTGAGCACCACTTCGACGAACACGACGCCGGAGTGCTCGGGCTCGGCGTCGGAGAGCAGCGGCCGGACGGCGGACCGCGCCCCGTCGGCGCCGACGAGCAGGTCGCAGGTGGTGGTGTGCCCATCGGTGAACTCGAGCCGGTGCCGCCCGTCGCCGAGCGGGACGGCCGTGCGCAACCGGCGGTCCCACTCGACGGTGCCGGGTTCGAGCGAACCCAGCAGCAGCGCGCGCAGCTCGCCGCGGTCGATCTCCGGTTTGAACCGGTCGTCCGGGTCGGCGGGCGCGTCGACGAGCACGGTCCCGGCCCGGTCGAGCAGCCGCAGCGCCTGACCTTCCGGCCGGGACGCGGCGAAGAACTCGTCGAGCAGCCCGGCCGCGGTGAGCGCCACCTGCCCGGTGTCCCGGTGCAGGTCGAGGCTGCCGCCCTGCGCGCGGTGCGCCGGGTCGCGGTCCCGTTCGTGGACGGTGACGGGCAGGCCGCGCCGTTGCAGCACGCGGGCGAAGGTGAGCCCGGCGGGGCCGCCGCCGATGACGGCGATGCGGGGTGGGGAAGCGGGCATGGCGGTCCTTCCGGCGAGGTGAGCGCGGCGTCGCTCCACCGGAACCATACCTGAAGTGACTTCAAAGTTGTAGTCACTACACTTTTTCGCCGGACGGCCCGCCGCCCGCGGCCCTCGATCAGCGCGGCTCGGGAATCGTGGTCAGCGCCCGCAACGCCTGCTTGTCCGGCTTGCCCGTCGCCGTCAGCGGCACCTGCCGCAGCACCCCGATCTCGACGGGTGCGGCGGCCGCGCCCAGCTCGGCGGCGACCAGCGCGCGCAGCTCCTCGTGGTCGGGCTCCACGTCCCCGGCGAGCACGAGGTGCGCGTGGATCGCCTCGCCGGTGCGCTCGTCGGGCACGCCGATCACGAACGCCTGGTCCACCGCGGGGTGCGCGGCCAGCGCCCGCTCGATCGGCCCCGCGTAGTGCAGGATCGCGTTCACGATCACCACGTCGCGGGCGCGCCCGGTCAGGTGCAGGAAGCCCGCCTCGTCCAGGTGTCCCACGTCCCTGGTGCGCACCCAGCCGTCGTGCAGCACCTCGGCGGTCTCGGCCGGGTCCCGCCAGTAGCCGCGCAGCGCGGAGGCGGTGCGCACCCACACCTCGCCGTCGGACCCCGCGGGCAGCGGCCGCCCGGCGTGGTCGCGGACCTCCAGTTCCACGCCGTCCCACGGGCGGCCGACGGAGTTCGCGGCCTGCTGCCGCTCGGCGATGTCGGCGGCGGACAGCAGGCTGAGCATCCCGGTCTCGGTCTGCCCGTAGCCCAGGTGCACGGCGTGGCCGATGCGGGCGTGCGCCTCGGCGAGCTTGTGCGGCGCCAGCGGTGATCCGGCGACCAGCAGCATCCGGGCGGCGCTGAGGTCGTGGTCCCGCTCGTCCAGCGACTCGAGGATCTGGTGCAGCCGCGCGACGGTGAGCAGGCAGGCGGTGATGCGCAGTTCTTCCAGCACCCGCGGGAATTCCGGCCGCTCGCGCGGGATCACCGCGGTGCCGCCGGAGAGCAGGCACAGCGCCAGGTGCTCCAGCATCACGGCGCTGCTGAGCGTGCCGAACAGCAGGAACCGCCGGTACTTCGCGGCGAGTTCCGCGGTGCGTTCGGTCCACGCCGGCGCCTGCCAGCTCCAGTGCTCGGTCATGGCGCGGTAGTCGAACGCGGTGCCCTTGGGATTTCCGGTGCTGCCGCTGGTGAACACGACGAGCGCGTCGTCGTCGAGCTCGCCCCGCGCGACCGGGGTCTCCTGCGCGCGCAGCAGCGCCGGGCCGAGCTCGAGCAGCTCGACGTCGCCGGCGGCCGCGCGCAGCTGCGGGCGCGGGTCGTCGGTGACGACGACGCGCACGTCCTGGTCGAGGATGTGCGCGAGCTGCGCGGGGGTGAGCCCGGGGCGCAGCCCGATGACGCGGCAGCCGAGGACGTGCGCGGCGAGCTGGACGGCGAAGCCCTCGGGGGTGACGGCGGTGTCGATGGCGACGCCGTCCCGCGGGCCGAGCCCGGCCGCGCGCAATCCGGCGGTGCATCGGCCGACGAGTTCCAGCAGTTCACCGCGGACCACGACGCGGTCGCCGTGCTCGAACGCGGGGGTGAGCGGGTCGGCGCCGAGCGCGTCGAGCACGGACTGCGGAAAAGGTTGTGCCCGAGACCGGTGTTCATGGTCACCCGGGGCTGTTTTCTCTCCCATTTTTACCGCTTTTCGTCAAATAGTCGTATGGATTCCGTCGCCCGGGGAAAGTGCTTTTCCGCAGGCGCGGACAATGGGGATCACTACCATTGAAGAGGATCTTGAGCCACTGATCACACCTGTGATCTGCATCACGTGTACGTGTCGGGCCGTTATGCTTTAAGCTTCAAGTAATCTGATGTTTGTGCTGGTGGGAGGCGAATCAACTAGTGTCCGAAGAGTACTCTCTTGATTATCTCGTGATCGGCGCCGGACCGGCGGGGCTCCAAGCGGGCTATTACCTGGAGCAGGCCGGGCGCAATTACCTCATCGTCGAGTCGGGAGAGTCGCCCGGAACATTCTTCGCGGACTTCCCGCGGCACCGCAAGCTCATCTCCATCAACAAGGTGCACACCGGATGGGACGATCCGGAACTGAACCTGCGCACCGACTGGAACTCGCTGCTGTCCGAGGAGAACGCGCCGCTGCTCACCTCGTACACCCCGCGGTACTTCCCGGCCGCCGACGACCTGCTGGGCTACCTCGCCGACTACGCCGAGACCCACCGGCTGCGCATCCGCTACGGCACCCGCATCGTCGAGGTCGCCAAGCCCGGCGAGTTCGTCGCCCGCGACGAGGACGGGAACACCTACCGGGCCGCCCGCGTCATCGTCGCCACCGGGGTCACCCAGCCCTACATCCCCGACATCGACGGTGTCGAGCTCGCCGAGCCCTACACCGAGATGTCCGTCGACCCCGAGGACTACACCGGGCAGCGGGTGCTCATCATCGGCCGCGGCAACTCCGCGTTCGAGACCGCCGACGGGCTCATCGAGAACGCCGCGGTCATCCACGTCGCCGGGTCCGGCTCGCTGAAGCTCGCCTGGCAGACCCACTTCGTGGGCCACCTGCGCGCGGTGAACAACAACTTCCTGGACACCTACCAGCTGAAGTCGCAGAACGCGCTGCTGGACGGGAAGATCCTCGGCATCCGCGCGGACGGCGACTCCTACCTGGTGCGGGTCAGCTTCGAACGCGTCGACGAGGTCGTCAAGGAGATCCGCTACGACCGGGTGCTGCTGGCCACCGGATTCCGGTTCGACGCCTCGATGTTCGCGCCCGAGTGCCGGCCCGAGCTCACCATCAACGACCGGTTCCCCGACCAGACCGCGGCGTGGGAATCGGTGAACGTGCCCGGACTGCACTTCGCGGGCACCATCACCCAGGTCCGCGACTTCAAGAAGTCCACCAGCGGCTTCATCCACGGCTTCCGCTACGGGGTGCGCGCGCTGCACCGCATCCTGGAACGCCGCGACCACGAGGTGGCCTGGCCCGGGACGACGCTCCCGGAGACGCCGGAAGCCGTCACCGACGCCATCATCGAGCGGGTCAACCGCAGTTCCGCGCTGTGGCAGCTGTTCGGGTTCCTCGCCGACGCGGTGCTGCTCGGCCCGGACGGTGCGCGCTACGCCGAAGAAGTGCCCCTGGACCACCTGCACGAGACCGCGCACACCGGCGAGTTCGGCGAGGTCGACTCCTACCTCACCATCACGTTGGAGTACGGCGCCGACCACGACCGGGTCAACCCGTTCGACGTCGAGCACAGCCGCACCTCCCAGCAGGACACCCGCGGGCTCGACGGCCGCTACCTGCACCCGGTGGTGCGGCACTTCCGCGGCGGTGCGCTGGTCGCCGAGCACCACATCACCGAGAACCTGGAGAACGAGTGGGACAGCGAGCAGGTGCACCGCGCGCCGCTGCGCGAATTCCTGCGGGGGCGGGTGGCGGCACCGGCGGGCGCCCGGTGAGCCTCTTCGCCGACTTGCACGACCGGGCGAAGGAACTGCTGGAACCGGCGGTCTACGACTACTACGCCGGTGGGGCGGCGGACGAGTTCGCGTTGGCGGACAACGAGAACTCGTTCGCCCGGCTCGCGCTGCTGCCGCGGATGCTGCGCGGCGGACCGGCGCCCGACCCGCGGGCGGACCTGCCGGGAGCGCCGGGTGCGGCACCGGTCGTGGTCGCGCCCACCGCGTTCCACCGCCTCGCGCACTCCGAGGGGGAACTGGCCACCGCGCGCGCCGCGGCGGCTGCCGGGAACGTGCTGATCTCCAGCATGGCCGCCACCGTCGCCATCGACGAGGTGGTGGCGGCTGCGCGGGAGGTGCGCTCCGACGCGGCCGTGTGGTTCCAGCTGTACCTGCAGCCCGACCCGGAGGTCACCGCCCGGCTGGTGGAGCGCGCCGAAGCCGCGGGCTGCACCGCGCTGGTCCTCACCGTCGACTCGCCCGTGTTCGGCGACCACGTGCGCGACCGGCGCAACGGCTTCCACGACCTGCCGCCCGGGTACGAAGCGGCGAACATGCGCGACCTGCCCGGCGGCCCGCCGGACGGCACCCGCGACATCGAGATGTCCCCGGAGATCTCCTGGCGGCACCTGGAATCGCTGCGGTCCACCACCGGACTTCCCGTGCTGCTGAAAGGAATCCTGCACCCCGACGACGCGCACCTCGCCGTCGCGCAGGGCGTGGACGGGATCATTGTGTCCAACCACGGCGGCAGGCAGCTCGACGCGGCCCCGGCACCGATCGACGTGCTGCCGCGCATCACCCGCGCCATCGGCGGCACCCTCCCGCTGCTGCTGGACGGCGGGGTGCGGCGCGGCACCGACGTGGTCACCGCCCTCGCGCTCGGCGCCGACGCCGTCGGCATCGGGCGGCCCGTGTTGTGGGGGCTCGCCGCCGACGGGGAGAAGGGCGTCCGCGAGGTGCTGGACCGGATCGGCGCCGACCTCGCCCGCGCCATGATGCTGTGCGGGGCCCGGCGACCCGACGACCTGACCGCGGACCTCGTGGTGCCGCGCGGATTCGGAGGTGCCCGGTGAAACCGGTGCGACTGCTGCCCTGGGTGGCCGCCGCGGCCGCGCTGACCGCACCGCGCTGGCTGCCGCAACGGGTCGTCGCGCTGCGCGGCAAGGTCTTCGAACTCGTCAACGGCGACAACGCGATCACCCTGCCGAGCGAGCGGTTCGGCCCGGACCGGTTCCGCGAGGTCTACTCGCACCCGGCCGCCGGTGGCCGCAGCGAAGGCGCCGGCCTCTCCGACCTGTTCTGGTACTGGTTGTCGCCGGGACCCGAGGTGCACCAGGAACACCTGGAGGCCGGGCCGCGCTACGACGACGTCGCCCGCACCACGCAGCGGTTCCTGGCCGGTTCCAGCGACGCGCTCTCCGCCACCGCGGCGCGCTGCGCGGCGAAGGTCCTCGACGAGCTGGTGCCCGGGGAGCTGAGCGTGCCGCGGCTGCGGGACCTGATGATGCCGATCTGGGCCGAGTTCAACTACGAGCTCGTCTTCGGCGAACCCTGCCCGCGGCGGGCCAGGGAGCTCATCGTCGGCAACGCCTCCGACGTGGTCGACGCGCTCAAGTGCACCAGCCTGCGGCACCCGCGCCGCCGCGCCCGGCTCACCCGCTACCTGCGGGCGCGGGTCGACGCGGGGGACGTGGTGCACGAGCTGCCCGGCACGCTGTCCACCGCGGAGCAGGTGCACTACCTGCAGGGGACGTTCTTCAACACCTCCGTGGTGCAGCTGTCCGAAGGCATGGCGCACCTGCTGCTGGTGCTCGCCCAGCACCAGGACGTGCAGCGGCGGCTCGCCGACGATCCCGGCGACGACCGCTACTTCGCGCACGTGCTGGACGAGACGATGCGGGTGTTCCCGCTGTTCGGCATCGCGCACCGCATCACCACCGACGACATCCGCGTCGACGCGGACACCACGCTGCCGCGCGGCTCGGTGCTGTGCTTCAGCTACCCCGACTACCACGCCACCGGGCACCGGGACCCGGAACGGTTCGACCCGTCCCGCTGGGAAGAGCTGTCGGCGAAGGACGCCGCGCACATCCCGTTCGGGGTGGCCGCGAACCGGCCGTGCCCCGCGTGGCGGCTGTCGCCGCTGGCGATGCGCGCCGTCACCCGCGAAGTGCTGGCCCGGTTCCGGCTCGAATCCAGCGTGCGGCACACCCGCTCGCTGCCGTCCCGCGGGCCGTGCGTGCTGCTGCGCCGCGGCAGGCTGGACACCGGTACGCGGGACCCGGAGACGCCGGGCACTGGCACGTCGGGCACCGGCAGGCTGGACACCGGTACGCGGGACATCCGAGCGCTGCTGGCGTTCCTGCGGGTCCGCGACCGGTGGGAGGACGTGGAGCGCAGCGTGCGGCAGTTGGTGCTGGGCACCTGGATGGTGCTGGACGCGCGCAGGCAGCGGCTCGCCGGCCACCACTTCGAGCGGCTGCGGCGGGAAGCGCCCCCGCCGGGCTGCCCGGCGCACCGCTGAGCGCGGCCGGGGCCTCCGCGACCGGGAGGCCCCGGCGATCCTTCGCCCGGCGATCACTTCACCCCGCGAACCCTTCATCTCGCGAACCCTTCGCCCCGTGAACTCTTCGTCTCGCGAACCCTTCGCCCCGCGAACCCTTCCGCGAACCCGTTGCGCCGCAACCGGTTCGCCGCCGCACCACCGCCCCCGGAGGAACCCGCATGACCCCGACGGAGCTCGCCCCCACGTTCTTCCTCGCCGCCATCGTCATCCTGCTGGCCTGCCGCCTGGTCGGCCGCGTGCTGCGCGCCTTCGGCCAGCCGCCCGTGGTCGGCGAGATGGTCACCGGCGTCGTGCTCGGACCTTCGGTGCTGGGCCTGCTCGCGCCCGGCGTGGAGCAGGCGATCTTCCCGGACGAGCTGCGGCCGGTGCTGTACGTGGTCGGCCAGATCGGGCTCGTCGTGTTCATGTTCCAGGCGGGCTACGAGTTCCGGGTCGACCGGATGCGGCAGGTCGCGCGCCCGGCCTCGCTGGTGTCGGTTGCCGGGGTGCTGACCCCGATGCTGCTCGGCGTCCTGCTGGCCGTGCTCGCCGCCGGGCACGTGGACATGTACCCGCCGGGCGTGCCGCTGCTGGTCTCCGCGCTGTTCGTGGGCGTGACGCTGTCGATCACCGCGTTCCCGATGCTGGCGCGGATCATCACCGAGCGCGGGTTGACCGGCACCCGGTTCGGCTCGCTGTCGCTGGCCGCCGGGGCGCTCGACGACGCCGTCGCCTGGGTGCTGCTCGCCGGGGTGCTCAGCATCTCCGCGGCCAGCATCGGGCCGTTCGCCCTGGCCGCGGGCGGTAGCGCGGTGTTCGTGGTGCTGCTGGTCGCCGTCGTGCGCTCCGCGGGGCGGCTCGACCGGGCGGTGCGGCGGCTCACCCCGGAGAACCTGCTGATGGCGGTGGTCCTGGCGGTGTTCCTCGCCGCCTGGTACACGGACACCATCGGGCTGTACGCGGTGTTCGGGGCGTTCAGCCTCGGCGTGGTGCTGCCGCGCTCGGAGCAGGTGGACGCGGCGGTGCGGACGGTGAAACCGGTCGCCACCGTGTTCCTGCCGCTGTTCTTCACCTACTCCGGGTTGAACACGGACCTGGCGCTGCTGGTGGATTCCGGCGTGCTGCTGTTCGCCGTCGGTGCGCTGGTGGCCGCGATCGTCGGCAAGCTCGGTGCCTGCTGGGCCGCGGCTCGGCTGGTGGGTGAGCCGAACTCGGTGGCCGCCCGCGTGGGTGCGCTGATGAACGCGCGCGGGCTGATGCAGCTCATCGCGATCAACGTGGGGCTGGCGGCCGGGATCGTCACACCGCAGCTGTTCAGCGTGCTGGTGCTCGTCGCCCTGGTCACCACGATCATGGCGACCCCGCTGCTGACCTTCCTGGACCGCCGGGAGCGCCGCCGCACCCCCGACCCCGAACCGGAACCGGTCGCCTGACCAGGGGAGATCCGCCCGGTGCTCAGGCCGCGCCGAGCTCCTGGGAGATGCGGGCGGCGGCCCGGGCGGTGGCCCGGCCCGCCGCGTCCAGCCGATCGGCGAGGCGCTGCGCCGGCGCGGACAGGTTCAGCGCCGCCACCACCCGGCCGCGGAAGTCCCGGACCGGCGCGGACACCCCCACCAGCCCGGTCTCGAACTCCTCGCTGACCTGCGCGTAGCCCGTCCGCGCCGCCTCCCTGATCCGCGACCACAGCTCCGGCAGGGTGCGCACCGTGGACCCGGGCGGCGTCGCGCCGAGCTCGGTGCCGAAGCGCACGTACAGCTCGTCCGGCGTCACGTCCTGCAACAGCACCCGGCCGGCCGAGGTGCACGGCGCGGGCACCCCGCGGCCCTCCCAGTCGTGCACCCGGAACGAGTGGCCCGACACCGACAGCAACGTCAGCACCTCCTGCTCCCGCAGCACGCACAGGTGGCTGGTCTCCTCGACCTCCGCCGACAGCGCGCGCATCACCGGTTCCGCCGAACGCACCAGCCGATCCCCGGTGGTGCGCGCGACCAGCGAGAACAGCCGCCAGCCCAGCCGGTACGCCAAGGTGTCCGGCTGCCGCTCCACCACCCCGGCCTCGGCGAGCGCCTTGAGCGCCCGCGACACCTGGCTCTTGTCCCGCCCGGTCAGCACCGCCAGCCGCGCCACCCCGAGCCCGCCGGTGCGCTGCGCCTCCGCCGAACCCAGCGCCTCCAGCAACTCCAGATCGCGCCGCAAGCCACCCTGGATCTCACCCATGCCCCCTACGATGCCTCTCCCGCGGCTCGGCGTGCGTGCTGCTCGGGTGACGGAACCGGGCATACATCGGACGATCTCGCAGCGAGGAAGCCGCTGAGGTTCCGCTACCCGAGCACTACGCGGCAGAAGTGGCGAGACGGGCAGTGAGCGGTTTCCTCCGCCGCTCCGCCGCCGACGAGGAACCGCGGTGCGTGCTCGCGGCGTCCGGTTGTCGCGTGCGCAACTCGGGTTTCGATCGGTCGTGGCGGGTTGTCCTCGGGCCGGGCGCTTTCCTAGCTTCGGTTCCGGGAGGTCAGATGAAGATCACCGACATCTCCGTGGACCGGCTGCGGCTGCCGCTGGACCCGCCGCTGCACGCCGCCTGGGACCCGCGGCCGCGGGAGCACTTCGACGCCACCGTGGTGCGGGTGCGCACCGACGAGGGCATCACCGGCATCGGCTCCGGCGACACCATGACCGGGTTCGAGGCGGTGCGGCACCTGTTCGTCGGCACCGATCCGCTGCGGATCGACCGGCACGTCAAGGCCATCGAGACGGCCAACTTCCACGGCGGCGCGTTCTGGCCGCTGGAGGCCGCGCTGTGGGACGTCATCGGCAAGGCCACCGGGGTGCCGGTGTCGGTGCTGTTCGGCGGGGCCACCGACGCGCTGCCCGCCTACGCGTCCACCGCCGAGCTGAAACCACCCGCCGAACGCGTCGAATCGGCGCTGGCCGCGCGGCAGGCCGGGTTCCGCGCCATGAAGATCCGCATCGCCCCGGACGGCGTCGAGGAGGGCGTCGCGACCGTCGCGGCCGTCCGGGACGCGCTCGGCCCGGACTTCGACATCATGGTGGACCTCAACCAGTCCTGGCGGATGGCGGGCGACACGGCCGACGCGGTGGACTTCGCGACCACCGCGCGCACCGTCCGGCGGCTCGCCGAGATCGGCGTGAGCTGGGTGGAGGAACCGCTGCCGTACCACGACATCGCCGGGTTCCGCGCCCTGCGCGCCCGGTACCCGGAGGTGCGCATCGCGGCGGGGGAGATGCAGCACTCGGTGCCCGACCTGGTGCGCTACCTGGAGCAGGACGTCCTGGACGTCTACCAGATGGACGTGGTGCTGGCCGTCGGCATGCACCGCGCCCGCACCATCGCCGAACTGGCCCGGCTCAAGCACCGCCACTTCACCCCGCACAGCTGGACCAACGGCATCGGCCTGCTGGCGAACCTGCACGTGGCCGCGGGCGTCGGCGGCGGACCGCACTTCGAGTTCCCCTACGACCCGCCCGGGTGGACGCCGCAGCGCCGGGACTTCCCGCTGGCCCGCCCCGTCGAGATCCGCCCGGACGGCATGGTCGCCGTGCCGCAGGTCCCCGGGCTCGGCGTGGAGCTCGACGAGGACGTCATCGCCGCCACCACGATCGGAGGAACCTCGTGACCCCCGCCCTGGACGCGCCGAGCTCGGCGCTGATCGGCGAGCCGGAGACGCGGCCGTTCATCGACGGCGAGTTCGTCGCCACCGCCGAGACCTTCCCCAGCACCAGCCCCCGCGACGGCGCCGAGCTCGCCAGGGTCGCCGCCTGCACCGGCACCGAGGTGGACCGCGCGGTGCGCGCCGCCCGCGCCGCGTTCGACGACGGCCGCTGGCGGGGGCTGGATCCGGGGCGCCGCAAGGAGGTCCTGCGGCGCTGGGCGGAGCTGATCCGCGCGCACGCGGACGAGCTGGCGCTGCTGGACAGCCTGGAGATGGGCAAACCGCTCGCCGAAGCGCGCCGCGTCGACGTGGCGGGCGCCGCGCACACCCTCACCTGGTACGCGGAGGCCGTCGACAAGACCTCCGGCGAGGTCGCGCCCGCCCCGCAGGACGCGCTGGCGCTGGTCACCCGGGAACCGCTCGGCGTGATCGGCGCGGTGGTGCCGTGGAACTACGCGCTGCTGATCACCTCGTGGAAGATCGCGCCCGCGCTGGCCACCGGGAACTCGGTGGTGCTGAAACCGGCCGAGCAGACCTCGCTGGCCGCGCTGCTGCTCGCCCGGCTCGGCTCCGAAGCGGGCCTGCCCGACGGGGTGTTCAACGTGGTCCCGGGGCTCGGCGAGCAGGCCGGTCAGGCGCTGGGCAGGCACCCGGACGTGGACAAGATCGCGTTCACCGGTTCCGCCGAGATCGGCCGCCGATTCCAGGTGTACGCGGGCGAGTCCAACGGCAAGCAGGTCGCCGTCGAGGCGGGCGGCAAATCGCCGCAGCTGGTGCTGCCGGACGCGGACCTCACCGCGGCCGCCTCGGCGATCGCGTGGGGGATCTTCTACAACGCGGGGCAGACCTGCAACGCCGGATCGCGGCTGATCGTGCACCACGACGTCAAGGACCGGCTGCTGGCCGAGGTGGTGCGGCTGACCGAGGAGACGTTCCGCGTCGGCGACCCGCTCGACCCGGCCACCGTCGTCGGCCCGCTGGTCGACGAGGCGCAGCTGCGGCGGGTGTCGGGGTACGTGGCGCGCGGCCTCGCCGACGGCGCCACCGCGGTGCTCGGCGGCGAAGCGCTGCACGGCACCTTCTTCCCGCCGACGATCCTCGACGGCGTGCCGCCGGATTCGCCCGCGGCGCGGGAGGAGATCTTCGGGCCGGTCCTGACCGTGCTCGGCTACGAGGGCGACGCGGACGAGGGAGTCCGGCTCGCCAACGACACCGAGTACGGGCTGGTCGCCTCGGTGTGGACCCGGGACGTGACGACCGCGCACCGGGCGGCGCGGCGGCTGCGCGCGGGCACCGTGTGGGTCAACACCTTCGACGCCAGCGACGTGATCACCCCGTTCGGCGGGTTCGGCGCCAGCGGGGCCGGGCGGGACAAGTCCCTGCACGCGCTGGCCGAGTGCACCGCGCTCAAGACCACCTGGATCGACCTGTCCTGACCGGAGGTGCCACGTGCGCGACCAGGAGCTGCCCGTCGACGGGCTCAGCATCGAACCGACCTGCCGCATCGAGTTCGGCCCGGGCCGCATCGCCGCGCTGCCCCGGCTGATCGACGAGCTCGGCCACCACCGGGCCTACCTGATCACCGACCGGGGCGTGCGCGCGGCCGGAATCCTGGACCGGGTGCTGGCGGTGCTGGCCGAGGCCGGGCTGGAGCACGCGGTCTTCGACGACGTCGCCGCCAACCCCACGTTGTCCACTGTGGAATCCGGTGCGGCGGGGCTGGAGCGGTTCGGCTCGGCCGCCGTGGTCGCGCTCGGCGGCGGTTCACCGCTGGACGCGGCGAAGGCCATCGCGCTGCGCGCCCAGCCCGGGCTGCCGGGGCTGCCGCTGCTGGCGATCCCCACCACCGCCGGGACCGGTGCCGAGACCAACGGGTTCGGCGTCATCGAGGACCCGGCGACCCGCCGCAAGGTCTACCTGGGGCACGCCTCGGTGCGGCCGACCGTCGCCGTGCTCGATCCGGAGCTCACCACGGGCCTGCCCGCGCGCATCACCGCCGCCACCGGGCTGGACGCGCTGGTGCACGGCATCGAATCGCTGTCCTCGCGCGGCGCGAACCCGATCTCCGCGGCCTACGCGGCGCAGGCCGTTGCGCTCGTCGCCCGCTGGCTGCCGGTCGCGCACCGGGACGGTGCCGACCTGGCGGCGCGTTCCCGGGTGATGCTGGGCGCGCACCTGGCCGGGCAGGCGCTCACCCTGTCCGGGCTCGGGCTGGTGCACGGGCTCGGACACGCGATCACCGGGCACACCGGGACACCGCACGGCGTGGCGCTGGCGGCGGTGCTGGAGGCCGTCATGGAGTTCAACGCGGACACCGCGGGGGACGCCTACGCCGACGCGGCCCGCGCGATGGGGGCCGGCGAGGGCGCGGCCTCGGCGATCCGGTGCGCCCGCGACCTCGCCGACGAGCTGGAGATCCGGTCCCCGCTGCGGGACCTGGGCGTGCGGCGAGACATGCTGCCCTCGATCGCCGCAGCAGCGGCCGCCGACCCCGTCAGCCGCAACAACCCCGCCGAAGCAGCGGAACCCCAGCTCCACGACCTCCTGCAGGCCACCTACTGACAGACCACCGGCCACCGGACCTCAGGGCGGCCCCCATGGTCCTTCCTGTCAGCGGCGCAGCCGCTGAGCAGACGACCACCCAGGACACCGGCACCGCCGCGGGTTCTCAGCGGGATTCTCGCGAGGACAGCGTTTTCGCCTGTGGCGGAGCCACCGGTGAAAACGATCCCGCAGCGAGAATCCCGCTGAGG
>NZ_JBEYUS010000026.1:0-76319 GCF_040643635.1 Saccharopolyspora sp. NPDC047091 | reverse complement strand
CTGCCGTGGTGGGTCACGGTGTTGATCATCGCACGTGAGCTGTTCGTCACACTGCTGCGGTTCTGGGTGATCCGGCACGGCGTGATCCCCGCCAGACGTGCAGCCGCACGGACGCCCGGGTAGGTGACGCAGGGGCCACCGGTGATCACGGAGCGTCGAGCTGTTGCGGGCACAATCGCAGATTAATCCTGCATATGGCTTCGTGCAGGATCGAGCATCGCGGGAGCCCGCGTCACGGATCTGGAAAAACTGTGAGCTAACTCACGAAACAGAGGGCTGCGCGGTCAACCGGCGTCGCCGAGCGCCTTGCGCGCGGCCTGCAAGGTCTTGCGCGTGGCCTCCGGCGTCTGCGCGTCGACCGCGAGCCGGTGGCTGACCTTGCTGTAGAGCTCCACGTCCTCCGGCTTGTCCAGGTACAGCGCGCCGGAGAGGTGCTCCAGGTAGACGATGTCCGGGATCTCCTGCTCGGCGAACCGCAGGATCGTGAACGCGCCCTCCGCCCCGGAGCGGCCGAGGTCGAACGGCAGCACCTGCAGCGAGATCGTCGGCAGCTTGATCACTTCCAGCAGGTGGTCGATCTGCTCGCGCAACACGTCGACGCCGCCGATCGGCCGGTGCAGCACGGATTCGTCGATCACCGCCCACAACCGCGGGGCGTTCGGCTGGGTGAACAGGCGCTGGCGGTGCATCCGCAGCCGCACCCGGCGCTCCACCTCTTCCTCGACGGCTTCCGGCCGCCCCTGGCTGGAGATGGCGCGCGCGTAGTTCTCGGTCTGCAGCAGGCCGGGCACGAACTGGATCTCGTAGGTCTGGATGCGGGACGCCGACTCCTCGAGTCCCACGTAGTCCTGGAACCAGGACGGGACGAGGTCGTTGTAGCGGTGCCACCAGCCGGGCTGGTTGGACTGGCGGACCAGGTCGAGGAAGGAGCTCCGCTCGCCCTCGTCCGACACCCCGTAGAGGGTCAGCAGGTCGGCGACGTCGCGTTCCTTGAACCCGACCCGGCCGAGTTCGAGACGGCTGATCTTGGACCCGGAACCGCGGATCTCGTACCCCGCGTCGTCGCGGGAGATGCCGCTGGCCTCGCGCAACCGGCGCAACTGGCTCCCCAGAACCAGGCGACGCGCGGTGGGGCCGCCACTCGCGGCACCATCCGTGGTCACGTCCAGACCTCCCGAATCACGCACGGTCGTTTCCATCGACAGATAGTCGTACCAGCGGTACGCACCGTTACCCGGCATGGCAGTCTAGCCCATCTCACCGCGCCGCCCGCGAAGGTTGTGAACCGTTCCAGCAGGTCGAACGCACATGATCAACATCCCCGGTGAATCCCCAGTCACCCCAGCCGGAACAGTATCGGCGCCCGACCGCGTCGCACGCAATGCCCGATCGTCGGTGCGGATCGATAGGCTCGCCGCGTGTTCACCGTCTCGACCGTCAACGTCAACGGATTGCGCGCCGCCGCGAAAAAGGGATTCGTCGAGTGGCTGTCCGGAACCGGCGCCGACGTGGTCTGCATGCAGGAGACCCGCGCCGAACCGGAGCAGCTGCCCGCGGCCGTCCTCGAACCGGACGGCTGGTTCCCGCTGCTCGCGCCCGCCGCCGCCAAGGGCCGCAGCGGGGTCGCGCTGTACTCGCGGGTGGAGCCCACCGCGTCCCGGATCGGATTCGGCAGCACCGAATTCGACGACAGCGGGCGCTACGCGGAGATCGAACTGCCCGGACTCGTCATCGCCAGCCTCTACCTGCCCAGCGGTGAGGTCGGCACGGAACGCCAGGACGAGAAGGAGCGGTTCATGGCGGAATTCCTGCCGCACCTCGATTCGCTGCGCGACCGCGCGCGCGAGGAGGGGCGCGAAGTGCTGGTGTGCGGCGATTGGAACATCGCGCACCGCGAGGACGACCTGAAGAACTGGAAGGCGAACCGGAAATCCGCGGGATTCCTGCCGGAGGAACGGGAATGGCTCAGCCGCGTCTTCGACGAACTCGGCTACGTCGACGTGTTCCGCGCGCGCAATCCCGAAGGGCCCGGCCCGTACTCGTGGTGGTCCTACCGCGGGAAGGCCTTCGACAACGACTCCGGCTGGCGCATCGACTACCAGGTCGCCACGCCGGGACTCGCGGAGCTGGCCACCTCCGCCGTGGTCGAGAAGGCGCCGTCGTACGACAAGCGCTGGAGCGACCACGCCCCGGTCACCGTCACCTACGACCGCTGATCGCGCGCACGGCGCCCCGTCGTCGGCTTCCGGGCGAGCGGGGCCGGTCCCGCTCGCCCGCGCCGTGCTCGGCCGTCGACACCGCCCGCCGCCCCGGAGCGGGCGTTCGGGCGCCGCGGTGATCGGGAGCTGCTCGTCTACGCTCGACGGCATGCCTGACACGCAGTACGAAGACCTGCTCCGCCACGTGCTCGACGACGGCACCCGCAAGGCGGACCGCACCGGCACCGGCACCCGGTCGATCTTCGGGCACCAGCTGCGCTACCGGCTCTCCGACGGCTTCCCGCTGATCACCACGAAGAAGGTGCACTTCCGCTCGGTCGCCTACGAACTGCTGTGGTTCCTGCGCGGCGACCCGAACGCCACCTGGTTGCAGGAGCGCGGCGTGAAGATCTGGGACGAGTGGGCGGCCCCCGACGGCGACCTCGGCCCGATCTACGGCGTGCAGTGGCGGTCCTGGCCGACGCCGGACGGCGGCCACGTCGACCAGATCTCCGAGGTGCTGCGCACGCTGCGCGAGAACCCCGACTCCCGGCGGATCATCGTGTCCGCGTGGAACGTCGCCGAGCTCTCGCGGATGGCGCTGCCGCCGTGCCACGCGTTCTTCCAGTTCTACGTCGCCGACGGGCGGCTGTCCTGCCAGCTGTACCAGCGCAGCGCGGACCTCTTCCTCGGCGTGCCGTTCAACATCGCCAGCTACGCGCTGCTGACGCACATGATCGCGGAGCAGGTCGGGCTCGGCGTCGGCGACTTCGTGTGGACCGGCGGGGACTGCCACATCTACGACAACCACGAGGAACAGGTCCGCACCCAGCTCGCGCGGGACGCCCGGCCGTTCCCGCGGCTGGACCTGAAGCCGGCGGAAAGCCTGTTCGACTACACCTACGAGCACATCTCGGTCGACGGCTACGACCCGCACCCGGGCATCAAGGCGCCGGTGGCGGTCTGATCGGCATGATCGGCTTGATCTGGGCCCAGTCGACGACCGGCGTCATCGGCCGCGACGGCACCATGCCCTGGCACCTGCCGGAGGACCTGAAGCACTTCCGCACCACGACCGCGGGCGCGACCGTGCTGATGGGCCGGCGCACCTGGGAGTCGTTGCCGCCGCGGTTCCGGCCGTTGCCGGGCAGGCGCAACCTGGTGCTCTCGCGCACCCCGCAGGACGGCGCGGAGACCTTCACCGACCTGCCCGCCGCGCTGGCCGCGGCCGACGGGGACGTGTGGGTGATCGGCGGTGCCGCGGTGTACCGGGCGGCGCTGCCGCTCGCGGACCGGATCGTGGTCACCGAGATCCGGGAGCCCTTCGACGGCGACACCGTCGCCCCCGACGTGGGCCGCCCGCCGGACCGCACGACCGACTGGCAGGAGTCGACCACCGGCCTGCACTACCGCTTCCGCACCTGGGGCTGACCCCGCGACCGGCCCGCCCGGCCGAAGGGGGCCGTCCGAGCCGTTCACCCGGGCGGCGATCGAGGGCATGATCGGGGTGTGGACGACGAAGACCTGATCGCCGAGCGCACCCCGCTGCCCGACGCCATCGGCGGGCGGTTGCGGGAGCAGCTGGTGTTCCTCGCCGAAGTGGACAAGCTCAAGACCGTGCTGCGCCAGTCCCCGCTGGCCGCGGCGGACCGCAGGGAGAACGACGCCGAGCACTCCTGGCACCTGGCGCTGATGGTGTCGGTGCTGGCCGAGCACTCCGACGAACCGATCGACGTCGGGCGCACCGTCGAACTCGTCGTGCTGCACGACCTCGTCGAGATCTACGCCGGGGACACGCCGCTCTACGACGACGCGGGCCGGGAGAGCCAGCAGGAACGGGAGGAGGCCGCCGCCGACCGGCTGTTCGGCCTGCTGCCCGCCGACCAGGCGGTGCGCTTCCGCGGCCTGTGGGACGAGTTCGAGTCCCGCAGCTCACCGGAGGCGCGCTTCGCGAAGGCCGTGGACCGGGTGCAGCCGCTGCTGCTGAACTGGCTGGCGCGCGGCGGCACCTGGGGGACCCCGGGCGTCACCGCGGACACCGTGCGCGCCCGCAAGGCCGTGATCGGTGCGGCCTCCGCTCCGCTGTGGACGGTGGCGCAGGAGCTGATCGACGAGGGCGAGCGCCGCGGCTGGGTCCGGCCGGGGGAGTGAGCCGAGCCCGGGCGCGCCCCGTCCGGAGCGCGCCCGGAACCGCTCAGCCGACCGCGTCCAGCGCGTCGATCAACCCCGCGCCGTAGAACCCGGCGCCGGTCGCCCCGCCCGCGCACACCGCGTCCGGTTTCCCGTCGCCGTCCGGGTCGTAGGCCTCCGGGCACGGCAGCGCGTCGGCCTGGCCGGACAGCGCGCCGGTGACCTGCGGCGCGCTCCACTCCGGGTGGGTGGCGCGCAGCAGCGCCACCACGCCCGCCGCGTGCGGCGCGGCCATCGAGGTGCCCTGCATCCAGCCCCAGCCGCCGCCGGGCACGCTGGAGAGGATGCGGCCGTTCGCCGACGGCGTCTGCGGGATCTGCCGCGCATCCCCGCCCGGCGCGGTCACCGCGACCGAACCGAGGCCGTAGTTGGAGAAGTACGACTTCACCGCGTCCGACCCCACCGAGGACACCGCGACCACGCCCGGCAGCTCACCGGGCAGCGCCGCGCAGTCGTGCCCGGCCCACCGGTCCTGCTGCGGCCCGCCGTTGTTCGGGCTGTCCGTGTCGTGGATCGGCTGCGACAGGTCCCAGCCGCTGTTGCCCGCCGCGGCCACCGTCACCACGTCGTGCCCGGCCGCGTAGGCCACGGCCCGGCGCACCGCTTCGGCGCCCGCGCGCTGGTCGGGATCGCCTTCGCACCACAGGTACCAGGGGTCCACGAAGTACGAGTTGTTCGTGACGTCGATGTCGTGCTCGGCGGCCCACAGGAATCCGCACACCGCGTACTCGGGGTAGATGAACCCGTCGTCGTCGATCACCCGCACCGAGGCGAGGTTCGTGTCCGGGGCGACGCCCGCCACGCCGACCCCGTTGCGGGCGGCGGCGATGGTGCCCGCCACGTGCGTGCCGTGCGCCTGGGTGTCGTCGGCCGGGGCCCAGGCCTCGACCGCGGTGTCCGGGATGCCGTCCTGCGCGCAGCTCACCGACTTCGACAGGTCCAGGTTCGGCTTCAGGTCGGGGTGTTCCGGGTCGATGCCGTAGTCGAGCACGCCGACGGTGACGTCCGGGCTGCCGGTGGAGATCGCGTGCGCCCGGTCGGCCCCGATCAGCGGCAGGTCCCACTGGTCGGCTTCCAGCGGTTCCCGGTCGGCGGCGGTGGCGGGCCGCTGCGCGGCGGTGCCCTCCAGCCGTTCCAACCGGGTGCTGGGCGGCGCGGGCGGGAGCTGCTCCGCCAGGTTCCGGCTGGCTCCCGCCTGGTCGACCGCGGGCTGCGCGCGCACGGCGGCCGCGAACCCGGGGTCGGGGGAGGTGGCGAGCAGGACGCCGATCTGCGGCCAGCTCTGCACGACGGAACCGCCGACGGCGCGCACCGAGTCCTCGGTCCCGCGCAGCCCGTCGCCGGTGGGGCCCAGCACCACGAAGTGGGCGGGCGCGGCGTCGGCGGCGGTGGCCGCGGGGTCGAGCCCGGTCGGGACGGCGGCGACGGCCGGGACCAGCAGGCCCAGCGCCAGCGCGGAACCCGCGAGGCGCAGGCGGTTTCCGCGCGGGCGCGGAGTCGATCGTTGTGGTGACACGTGTCCTCCCACGGCACATTCGTACCGAGCGATCAGTGACTGATCGTCGGATGATCCGCCCGATCAGCGGACTTCGACAGGGCGAAAAGGAGCAATCCGGCAGGGGAACCGGACGGCCGCCGCCTCCCGCTTTCGCGGGTCACCCGTTTCGGGGTCGCTTGCTAGGGCCGAACGGGTCGACGTGTTGCCGGACTTGCCACTCGGCCGAGTTATGGCGCTTGTCACCGCTCGGCTCGGTGAATTCGGTGTGTCGTGCGCGAGCGGGGCGTGCACCCGCCTCCAGCAGTGATAACGCGCACTTCGGGTACCCGGTGCCGCCGCGGTTCGGCGGGAAAATAGGATCTTTGCGTCGTGGCCGGTTTACGCAACGCGATCGTGGTGTTCACACACGATCGGTACGGTCCGCAACCGGGTTGAACGAGATCTGTACCCGTACGGGTTAACCGTCAAGGGAGGCAACGCTCGTGCGTAGCCGATTTGCCCGCGTGACCACGCGGGTATTGGTACTGGCGCCGCTCCTGGCCGTCGCAGTCCTGGGCACCGCCACGGCGCAGGCCGCGGGCAGCGGCCAGGTCCTCGCGCAGGGCGCCCCCTTCGTGGGCGCGGCCACCCCGGTCGGCATCGCCGCCATCGGTTTCGGCATCGTCGGCATGCTCGCCGGCGTCCTCCGCCGCAAGAAGATCGAGATCCAGCCGGAGAACCAGCGCAAGGGCTGACCGCACGCCCGGCGCGGCGCCCCGGCCACCACCGGGAAGCGCCACCCGATCCCCCCGCCCGCGCGGACCTTGCGAGAATCGACGGGTGAGCAGCGACGAGAACCCGCACACCTCCGCAGCAGGCTCGGCACCCGGGCGCGGACCCCGCGTCCTGTCGGGCATCCAGCCCACCGCCGACTCCTTCCACCTCGGCAACTACCTGGGCGCCCTGCGGTCCTGGGTGCGGATGCAGCACGACCACGACGCGTTCTACTGCGTCGTCGACCTGCACGCGATCACCGTCGAACAGGACCCGGAACTGCTGCGCAAGCGCACCCGGACCTCCGCCGCGCAGCTGCTCGCGCTCGGCATCGACCCCGACGCGTCCACCCTGTTCGTGCAGAGCCACGTCCCCGAGCACGCCCAGCTGAGCTGGGTCCTGGAATGCCTCGCCGGATTCGGCGAAGCCGGCCGCATGACCCAGTTCAAGGACAAGTCCGCGCGCCAGGACTCCGACCACATCAGCGTCGGGCTGTTCACCTACCCCGTGCTGCAGGCCGCGGACATCCTGCTGTACCAGGCGAACCAGGTCCCGGTCGGCGAGGACCAGCGCCAGCACCTCGAACTCACCCGCAACCTCGCCCAGCGGTTCAACTCCCGCTACGGCGACACCTTCACCGTGCCCTCCGCGCACATCCCGAAGGAAGCCGCCAAGATCCAGGACCTGCAGGACCCGACGGCGAAGATGAGCAAGTCCCAGCCGAGCGGCGTCGTCGACCTGCTGGAAGATCCGAAGCGCTCCGCCAAGAAGATCCGCTCCGCCGTCACCGACAACGAGCGCGAGATCCGCTACGACCCGGAGCACAAGGCGGGCGTGAGCAACCTGCTCGCCATCCACTCCGCGCTGACCGGCAGCGGCATCGACGAGCTCGTCGCCGAGTTCGACGGCCGCGGCTACGGCGACCTGAAGAAGGCCGTCGGCGAGGCGTTCGTCGAGTTCGCCGTCCCCTTCCAGGAGAAGGTGCACGGCTACCTCGCCGACCCCGCGGAACTGGACAAGGTGCTGCGCCGCGGCGCCGAGCACGCCCGCGAGGTCGCCGCCGACACGCTGCGGACCACCTACGAGCGCGTCGGCTTCCTCCCGCCGTCGGTCGGCTGACGGCGCGTCGATCTTGCGCTGACGAGATCATTCGGCGGTAACCTCAGGCCCGTTCGGGGCAACCCCTCCGTCCCGGACGGGCCTGGAGGTGACCCGTGACCGATCGCAGCCAACCCGCGCGCGCCGCCACGACCGGCGAACAGCCCGGTCTGCTGGAGCGGCTGCGCCGGGAGCACCCGTGGCTCGACCGGCTGATCCGCGCCGCGGCGCGCTACCAGAGCCAGTACGGCGACTACTACGCCGCGGCGATCACCTACTTCAGCGTGCTGGCCCTGGTGCCGCTGCTGATGATCTCCTTCGCGGTGGCCGGATTCGTGCTCGCGGGCAACCCGGACCTGCTGGACCAGCTGCGGCTGTCGATCACCGAAGCCGTCCCGAACCGGGAGATGAGCGGCATGCTCAACCAGGTCGTCGGGCAGGCGATCGAGCAGGCGGGCACCGTCGGGATCATCGGGCTGCTCGTCGCCCTCTACTCCGGTCTGGGCTGGATGACGAACCTGCGCGAGGCGCTGACCGCGCAGTGGAGCCAGGAGCACGAAGCCCCGCCGATGCTCAAGCGGCTCGCCTCCGACCTGGTATCGCTGATCGGGCTGGGGCTGGCGATGGCCGTGTCGTTCGGGCTCAGCGCGCTCGGCGGCGGCGTCGGCCGGGCGCTGTTCGCCGCGCTCGGCATCGGGAACACGTGGCCCGCGCGGATCGGGCTGTCGGTGCTGGCGATCGCGCTGTCCCTGGCCGCGGGCTGGCTGGTGTTCATCTGGGTGCTGGCGCGGTTGCCGCGGCTGCCCGTGTCGCTGCGCAGCGCGGTGTGGGGCGGGTTGTTCGCCGCCATCGGATTCGAAGTGCTCAAGCAGGTCGGAGTCGTCTACCTCGGCAGCGTCACCGGATCGCCCGCGGCGGCCGCGTTCGGGCCGATCCTCGGGTTGCTGGTGTTCGCGTACCTGACCTCGCGGTTCATCCTGTTCGTCACGGCGTGGACCGCGTCGTCCGCCGACAACGAGCACCGGGCGCTGCCGGAACCGCCGCCACCCGCGGTGATCCGGCCGCAGGTGCGGGTGATCGGTGCGGGGGCCAAGGCTTCGGCGGCGGTGTTCGGGCTGGGGGCACTGACCGGCTGGCTCCTCCGCCGCTGACCTGATCTGGTTCGCCGCTCGTTCCGGCAGTCGGGGCGGGTGGCGGAACCTCAGCGGGATTCTCGCTGCGGGATCGTTTTCACCGGTGGCTCCGCCACAGGAGAAAACGCTGTCCTCGCGAGAATCCCGCTGAGAACCCGCGGCGGTGCCGGTTGCCGTGGTGGTCGCCGCCGACAGGAGAGGGTGGTGGGCTCACCCGGCCGGGTTCGGGGCGAGGCCGGGTGAGCCGCGCCCCGTGCGGTGGCCACCGCACGGGGCCGGAGTCGGCGACCGGCTCGGGGTAGCACCGTCCGGGCGGTCCGAGCTGCGTCTTCCGGGACCGCCCGCCGCTCGACTCCTACCAACGAGAATGCCGGGTTCCGCTTCTCGGCGAACCGGTGCGATTACCCGAGTACTACCTAGCCCATCCGAGTGATCAACTCGGTCAGGGGTGGTCCGGTCCGCGGTTCGCCGCGCGGCGGGCCGCGGCGCGGCGCCTGCGCAGCACCGCGAACACCCCGGCGGCGACGATCACCAGCACCGCCAGCGCCGTCAGCGGCACCCCGACGGTGCCGAACATCGGCGAGTTCGGCAGCTCCCCGTCGGTGGCGGCCTGCGCGGCGGGTGCCGAGTCCTCTTCGGACGGTTCCGGTTCGGTGACCAGCTCGCCGACGGACGTGCCCGGCGGCAGCGAGAAGCCGTGGTCGAGCAGCTGCATGGTGAACTTCGACTGCCGCACCGGCTTGTTCTCGCCGCGCATCAGCACCGCCACCAGCCGCCTGCCGTCGCGTTCGGCGGCGGCGATGAACGTGTGCCGGGCGTCGTCGGTGAAGCCGGTCTTGCCGCCGAGCGCGCCCGGGTAGTTCCACAGCACCGCGTTGTCGCTCTCCACCGGCAGCGGCGGGCCGCCGGGCTTGCCGGGCAGCGTGGTCTCGCGGACCGATTCGGCGTGCGAGAACTCGGGGTGCCGCATGGCCTCCCGGAAGATCAGCGCCAGGTCGTAGGCGGACGTCGCCATCCCGGGCCCGTCCAGGCCGGACGGGGTGGCGGCGCGGGTGTCGTGCGCGCCGAGCTCGTCGGCGAGCGCGTTCATCTTCCGCACCGTCTCGTCGATGCCGCCGAGCTTCCGGGCGAGCGCGTGCGCCGCGTCGTTGCCGGACTGCATGATCAGCCCGGCCAGCACCTGCTCGACGCGGTAGGTGGCACCGGGTTCGAGCCCGACCCGGCTGCCCTCCTGGTCGGCGTCGTCCTGGGTGACCACGATGGTGTCGGCCATGTCGAGCTCGCGGATCGCGACCAGCGCGGTCAGCACCTTGATGGTGGACGCGGGCCGGTGCCGGGCGTGCGGATCGCGGGCCGCGAGCACCTCACCGGTGTCCAGGTCGGCCAGCACCCACGACTGGGAGGCGATCGGGTCCAGTGCGGCCGGTGGCGCGCCGGGCGCGTTGATCTCGCCGCACTCGCCGAGCCGTTCGCCGCCGACCGGCTCGTCGGGGACCGGTAGCGGTTCCGGAACGGGATCACCCGGAGCGGGGACCTCGGAGGTGTCGACGGCGGGTGGTGGAGCGGCTCCGGCGCACCCCGCCGGTTCCTGCGCGGCCGCGCTCAGCGGCGCCAGACCGAGCAGCACGAGCGCCGCGCACCCGGCGGCGGCGAGCCTGCCCGCGGTGCGCCGCACGCCCGCGGCATTCGGTGCGAATGCCGGATTTCTCGGGGGAAACGGGTGGATCGTGCGGACCGGGGCGACCGGGTGGTGAGCTCTCGCGGGCACGGGCTCAGGCTAGCGAACCCGCTGCCGACCCCACCCCCGGTCCACCGGAAGTCCCGCGACGAGTGCCGCGCGCCGAGGTGGGGCGCGCCCGCATCGGCTCCACCGCCGACGGGCATCCACCCCACCCCGCCGTCCGAGATCGGGAATTCCCGCCGGGTGAATGGCCCCTTCGCCCGGTGGGAGTGGGCGAGCGGGCCGTTCACCTGGAGCCGCGGGGCCCGGAGCGGCGCGGAGCATCCGAGAGCCGGGTGCTCGAGTGCCGGATCATCCGAGCGCCCGAGTCATCCGAGCGCCGGATCACGCGAGTGCCGGGTCATCCGAGCCCGGCTCATCCGAGCCCGGCTCATCCGAGCGCCGGACCACCCGAGCGCCAGCACACCCGAGCTCGGGCCGGCCGAGAGCTGGGCCACTTGCGAGGTGGGCGTCGGACCGGGCCGCCGGGCGCGGGGTGATACTGCCCCCGTGACGTTCTCCCGCCGTACCGCCCTGTTCCTGCTCGCCTTCGGCGTGTGGTCGTGGCTGCTGTGGCCCACGTTCTTCCGCAACATCTGGGTGAGCGAGAACTCCTGGCAGGCCGGTTCGCCGACGCCGTTCCTCTACGTGCACTTCGTGATCGCCGCGGTGTCGCTGGTGCTGGGCACCGCGATCGGCGTGCTCGGCTGGCGCGCGTTCCGCGCGACCCGCGGCTGAGCCTCCGGCGCGCCCTACCCGGCGTCCGGCGCGGTTCCCGCCCCGCCCTGCAGCGCGGCGAGCGTCAGCACGGTCCCGCCGACGCCCCAGCCGCCGTCGGCGACGTCCTCCACGAGCACGAGCGTGGTGGCGCGGGCCCGTTCGCCGAAGACTTCGGCGTACAGGTCGGTGACGCGGTGCACGAGCCGTTCCTTCTGCTCGGCGTCGAGGGTTCCGGCGGGCACTTTCAGGTTCGCGAACGGCATGTCTTCTCCTCCAGCAGGTCGTTCCGGTTCCGGTCAGGCCGCGCCGCCGTGCGGGTCGGCGGCGTCGAGGGCGGCCACCACCTGGTCGAACTCGCCGCGGACCTCGGAGTAGCGCAGGAACTTGACCCGTTCGACGAGGATCTCCCGCGCCTCGGGGTCGGCTTCCAGCAGCGCCATCACCTCGTCGATGAACTCGTCCAGCGGCATCGCGTGCGAGCTCTCCCGGTGCCCGGGCATCAGGTCGGTCTGCACCGCCGGCGGCGCCAGCTCCTGCAGCCGCACGCTGGTGCCCCTCAGCTGCAGCCGCAGCGATTCGGTGAGCATGTGGATCGCGGCCTTCGAGGCGTTGTAGCTGGGCGTCACGCGCAGCGGGGTGAACGCCAGCCCGGAGGTCACGGTGAGCACGGTCGCGTCCGGCTGCCGCTGCAGGTGCTCGATGAACTCGGCGATGAGCCGGATCGGCCCGAGCACGTTGGTGGCGATGACGTCCTCCGCCGATTCGAGGAACCCGGCGGGATCCCGCCAGTTCTCGGCGCGCATGATGCCCGCCATCGGGACGAGCACGTTCAGATCGGGGTGGCGCTCCAGCACCGCGGCCGACGCGTCGCGGATGCTCGCCGGGTCGAGCGTGTCGATCCGCTGGGTGTCGATGCCGGGGTGCTCGGCGGCGATCTGCGCGAGGAGCTCCTCGCGCCTGCCGCCGACGATGACGGTGTTGCCCTTCTCGTGGAAGCGCAGGGCGAGGGCCAGGCCGATGCCGCTGGTGGCGCCGGGGATGAAGAGGGTGTTTCCGCTGATGTGCATGCCACGAGTCTGGGACGGTGCCCCCGCCACGTGCAGAGATCGGTTATCGGGGGATCGGCGGTCCCTGGTCGGTGCCCGCGGCCGGGTTCATGCTGGTGGCATGGACCGACCCGCACTCGCCACCTTCCTGTCCCGCCGCCGGGAGGCGCTGCGCCCCGCCGACGTGGGCCTGCCCCCGGGCGCCCGCAGGCGCACGCCCGGGCTGCGCCGGGAGGAGGTGGCGTCGCTGGCCGGCATGTCCACCGACTACTACACGCGGCTGGAGCAGCGCCGCGGCCCGCACCCGAGCGCGCAGCTGCTGACGGCGCTGGCCAGGGCGCTGCGGCTCAGCGACGACGAGCGGGACTACCTGTTCCAGGTGGCCGGGCACAACGCCCCGCGGCGGGTCCTGGCGTCGCCGCACGTGGCCCCGGCGCTGCTGCGGGTGCTGGACCGGCTGGACGACACGCCCGCGCTGATCCTGTCCGCGCTGGGGGAGACGCTGGTGCAGAACCGGATGGCCTGCGCCCTGCTCGGGGACCGCTCCGGTTACGTGGGGCTGGCCCGCAGCGAGGTCTACCGCTGGTTCACCGAACCGGAGCACGAACGCCGCATGTACCCGGAGGCCGACCGGGACCGGCAGAGCCGCGCGCAGGTCGCGAACCTGCGCGTCGCCTACGGGATGCTGGGCGACGCCTCCGCGGCCGGTGACGTGGTGCGGGCGCTGCTGCGCAAGAGCCCCGAGTTCGCCGAGCTGTGGCGGCGCCACGAGGTGGCCAAGCGCTTCGCGGACCACAAGACGCTGCTGCACCCCGAGGTCGGCGCCATCGAGGTGGACTGCCAGGTGCTGTTCACCGAGGACCACGCCCAGGCGCTGCTGGTGCTCACCGCGGCCCCCGGCAGCGACGGCCACGCCAAGCTGGAACTCCTCAACGTCGTCGGCCACGAACGCTTCACCAGCCCCCGCACCTGACCGGCGAACGCGGAAGCGCCCGGGTCAGTTCGACTTGATTCGAGGGACTCCTCCCTTGCGACCGAGGTCGAAGTTGATGCGGTAGATGTCCGGCACGTCGAGCATGCCGGTGGCACGTCGCTTCATCACGCCCAGCGCGATGAGCTCTTCGATCAGGCTCTCCGGTTGGTGGTTCCGGGGTCCCGTGGACACCTGCTGCTTCGAGCCGTCCTTGCCCTGCTCCCCGGCGTGCGTTCGCTGGTGTTCGGCGAGGCGTTCCGAAAGGCCTACTTCGTTCCACCGCGAGATGACATCGGCTTGCGGTATGGGAACCTGCTTCCCCGCCAGCGGGGTGATGGTCACAGGCACCCACGAGATGTCCTCGGTCAACTCGCCCACCCGGGTCTCGGACGCCGACTGCACGCCCTTTTTGATCGCTTCCCAGTGCAGGGCGTGCTCGTAGCCGGCGTGTCGCGCCGCCGAACTCTCCCCGGCCCGGCGCAACGCGTCCAGGAAGCTGCGCGGGCTGATCTGGTCCGTGCCGTCGGCGAGGTGGTTGGGCAGCCAGGTGTAGGTATGCCCCTTCCGGTGGTTCTGCCCCATGTACGGCCCGGCGATCGCGATGAAGGTCTCGTTCTGCTTCGGCTCATCACCGATCAGCGCCTCGGGCGCCACGTAGCGGTGCTGCGCGTTCCGCCAACGTCCGGTGGCGGCGCGGAATGCCGCCGCGTGGTCGCTGTCGGCGTTCCCGAGCTGGTGGAAGAACAGCCCGTACAGGTTGCTCCGGTACCAGGTGAGTTCGGCGGCGTTCGAGATGAGCTTCGAGGAATCGGCGAAGCTGAGCGAGAGGTTGTTCAGCATGTCGGGGCGGATGAAGACCTTCGCCCGCAGGTGCCGCGTCATCAGCCGCAGTTCCAACGCGACCTGGAGTATCGCGGTGGCGAGCCGGTCGGCTTCGGAGCGCTTGTTGTGCGTGCGCTCCAGCGCGTCGAACATGATCAGTTCGGTCCGGCCCGAGCTTTCGGCGTGTCGGTCGACCCGGGTGAGTGCGGCTGCGCGGTCCTCCGGGTTGCCCTTCACCCAGTCGACTCGTTGAGACCACTTATCCAAGTCCTGCACTTCTCGCACTTCCAGCGCGTTCAGCACCACGGCGTACCAGAGGTCCCGCGGTTCGGCACCGTTGGCGAGCAAGGCCGCGATGGTGTCCGCGTCGGGATAGTCGGACGGGCGCAGCGCAGCGCCGTACCCGGCGTGCGGAACGAGTCGTCGCAACTGCGGGAGGCGGTACTCCTCGGCCGCCAGCTCGCGCAGTTCGTCCTTCTGCAGAGCCTGGAACCACACCGACTTCCCGACCCCGCGCCCGCCCTTCACCACGGTCACGTCCGGGTCCAACGACAGCCGGTGCCCCGGCGGGGTGAAGAGCGTCCGGGGGTCGATCGGGCTCGTGTCCGCATCCGCCGTGGACGGCATCGCCGCCAGCAGCTCGCGGTACTGGTGCGGGGTGAGGCTCATTCCTGCTCTTCCACGGCGAGAGCGCCTGCTTCGGGGAGGAACCGCTCGTAAGCGGCCTTGATGAACGGGTGGTCGTGCCAGTCCGGGGCGTCGGTGTGGTCGATGCCGACGAGGTCGTGGGAGAACAGGATCGGCAGCGGGAAGTGCGGAGCGTCCTCGTCGTCCGGACCGAAGTTGAACGCGGCTCCGTCCGCTGGGGAGGCGTCGTCGTACAGGGTCTCCGCGAAGCACTGCTGGGCGTGGTCCCGGAATCGCTCCAACCGCTCCGGCGCCGACGCGGACGGCACCATCGCCGCGACCATCTTCAACCGTTGCCGCACGTCGTCGCGGAGCTCCGCAGGGAGCTGCCGCCACTGGTCGAACAGCATCCGGTACCCGGCCCAGGTGTGCGGGTTGTCGTTGGCGAACAGCAGGCTCAGGCTGCTGAGCCGCGTGATCGCTATCGCCGCGATGTCGTGGATCCCGGCCCTGCTGTCCAGCAGGACCACATCCGGTTCCCGGCTGCGCGCCGCGACCTGCTGCTCCGCCGCGAGCAGCGCCGCCTCGATGCGGTCGGCCAGGGTGCGGGAGGCGCCGTTCCCGCCGTCCGGGAGCTCCGCGTAGATCCGGTTGAGCTTGGCCAGGTAGTCGCGTTTCGCCGGGTCACCCCCGTCGGCTGCCAGCAGCCACACCTCGCCGTTGCCGGGAGGCCGGACCACCTCGCTGCGGCTGACGAGGTCGAGGCCGTCCTCGTTGCCGACGGCGGCTTCGACGAGGTGATCGACGAGGCCGTGCGGAGCTCTGCCGTCCGGTCGCTGGAGCAGCTCGCCGACCCCGGGGGACTCCAGGTCGAGGTCCGCCACCAGCACGCACAGACCGCGGGCGGCCAAGTCCTTGGCGAGCATGAACGTCGCCGTGGAACGCCCGACCCCGCCCTTGAAGCCGTAGAGCGTGATCCGTCGGAGCGGAGGTTCGGCCCTGGGACGTGCCCAGTCGGCGCCGACGACGGTGCGTTCGAGGACGGCGAACCTCCCACGCCCCGCAGCGCGTTCGGTCCGGGCGATCAGGTCGGGGGCGTCGAGCACCGCCTCCGGCGCGAACAGCGCGGAGGCGAGCAGCACCGGTTGTCCGGAGGCGAAGGCGCCCGTCGCGTCGCGGAACCCGGCCTCCAGCCCGTCGGGGAGCGCCGCCTCGCCGGTGTCGTCGAGCACCAGCGTGATCCGGCCCGCGAGATCGCGGACCAGGACGACGTCCAGGCCGGTGCGGATGACGTCCTCCGCGACCCGGCCGGCGTTCCGCCATGCGTCGTCGAAGCGGATGGGCGTCACGGGAGCACTCCGTTGATCTGGGCCTGCTGGTGGAAGGAGAGTAACTTCCGCGCCTCCGCGAGATGGGCATCAGCGCGCGCGGCGTCGATGTGGGCGCCGTCCGAATAGCGCTCGAAGACGGTCCAGTGCTCGAACGGGTTGGCGGCGGAGATCGCCTGGTGGAAGGCGCCGCCGGTCCGGCCCGCGGGGAGCAGGCTCAATTCGTGCCACAACCCGGGCAAATGTCCGTAGGTCGCCTTCGGTTCTGCCGGATGCTTCGGGCGGTCGCCGTGGAGAACACCGCCGAGGTGGCCGATGAGGATCGCTTTCAGCGCGCATTCCGCAGCGATCCCTGCCAGGTGATCAGCGTTCGCGACCCGTTGCCTCCCGAGGAGCAGCTCGGCATCCCGGTAGTGGCGGACGGCCGCCTCCGCGAAGCGGGTGGTGTCGGGGACCTGGGACATGATCGCAGAATACGCATGATCGTCACTCAGCGTGCCGGGTTCGGTGATCCGGCGTTGTCTGCCAGGTGGAACGCGGAAGCGCCCGCCCCCTGGACCGGGGGCGGGCGCTTCGCGGTGTTCGTGCCGGGGTCAGCGGCGGCGGAACATCAAGGCCCGCTTGACCTCTTGGATCGCCTTGGTGACCTGGATGCCACGGGGGCAGGCGTCCGTGCAGTTGAACGTGGTGCGGCAGCGCCACACGCCGTCCACGTCGTTGAGGATGTCCAGGCGCTCCTCGGCGGCCTCGTCGCGGCTGTCGAAGATGAACCGGTGCGCGTTGACGATCGCGGCGGGCCCGAAGTAGGAGCCCTCCGACCAGTACACCGGGCAGGACGTGGTGCAGGCCGCGCACAGGATGCACTTGGTGGTGTCGTCGAAGCGCGCGCGCTCGGCGACGGACTGGGTGCGCTCGCGGGTCGGCTCGTTGCCCGAGGTGACCAGGTAGGGCTTGATCGCCCGGTAGGCCTCGAAGAACGGTTCCATGTCGACCAGCAGGTCCTTGTGCACCGGCAGGCCCTTGATCGGCTCGACGGTGATCGTCGTCTCGCCGTTCTTGGCCAGCAGGTCCTTCATCAGGACCTTGCAGGCCAGGCGGTTCACGCCGTTGATGCGCATCGCGTCCGAACCGCAGACGCCGTGCGCGCAGGAGCGGCGGAACGTCAGCGAGCCGTCCACGTACCACTTGATGTAGTGCAGCAGGTTCAGCACGCGGTCGCTGGGCAGCGCCGGGATCCGGAAGGACTCCCAGTGCAGGTCCTCGTCGACCTCCGGGTTGAACCGCTGGATCTTGACCGTGACCATCGTGGCGCCCTCGGGGATGGGCGGGGCGTCCGACGGCAGGTCGGTGGTCTGTTCGGTGTTCGTCACGGTTGCGGTCATCAGTACTTACGCTCCATCGGCTGGTACCGGGTCACGACGACGGGCTTGTAGTCCAACCGGATGTCGGACTGGAAGCCGGTCAGTCCCAGCGGCGCGTTCGGATCCTCGGCGTCGGGCAGCTGCTTGTACGACATGCTGTGGCGCATGAAGTTGGTGTCGTCGCGGGCGGTGTAGTCCTCGCGGGCGTGCCCGCCGCGGGACTCCTTGCGCGCCAGCGCCGCGTTCACCAGCGACTCGGCCAGGTCCAGCAGGAAACCGAGCTCGATGGCCTCCAGCAGGTCCGAGTTGAACCGCTTGCCCTTGTCGTGCACCGCGATCCGGCCGTAGCGCTCCTTGAGCGACTGCACGTCCGACAGCGCCTGCTTCAGCGTCTCCTCGGTGCGGTACACCGAGGCGTTGGCATCCATCGTCTCCTGCAGCTCGGTGCGGATCGTGGCGACCCGCTCCCCGCCGTGCGCGGTGCGCAGGTGCTCGACCATGCCCTCGACGAGCTTGGTGGGCTCCTCCGGGATCTCCACGTGCTCGTGCGCGTTGGCGTACTCCGCGGCGGCGATGCCCGCCCGGCGGCCGAACACGTTGATGTCCAGCAGCGAGTTCGTGCCGAGCCGGTTCGAGCCGTGCACCGACACGCACGCGCACTCGCCCGCGGCGTACAGCCCCGGCACGGTGTGCTCGTTGTCCCGCAGCACCTCACCGGTGATGTTGGTGGGGATGCCGCCCATCGCGTAGTGCGCGGTCGGGTACACCGGCACCGGCTCGGTGGTCGGCTCCACGCCCAGGTAGGTGCGGGAGAACTCGGTGATGTCCGGCAGCTTCTGCTCCAGCACGTCCGCGCCGAGGTGCGTGACGTCGAGCAGCACGTAGTCCTTGTTCGGGCCCGCGCCGCGGCCTTCCAGGACCTCCAGGGCCATCGAGCGGGCGACGATGTCGCGCGGCGCCAGGTCCTTGATCGTCGGGGCGTAGCGCTCCATGAACCGCTCGCCGTCGGCGTTGCGCAGGATGCCGCCCTCGCCGCGGACCGCCTCCGAGATGAGGATGCCCAGCCCGGCCAGGCCGGTCGGGTGGAACTGGTAGAACTCCATGTCCTCCAGCGGCAGGCCCTTGCGGTAGATGATGCCCATGCCGTCACCGGTGAGGGTGTGCGCGTTGGACGTCGTCTTGAAGACCTTGCCGAAACCGCCGGTGGCGAACACGACGGCCTTCGCCTCGAACACGTGGATCTCACCGGTGGCGAGCTCGTAGGCCACCGCGCCGGTGCAGACCTGCTCGCCGTCCTCGCCCTCGCTCATCGTGACGTCGAGGACGTAGAACTCGTTGAAGAACTCCACGCCGTGCTTGATGCAGTTCTGGTACAGCGTCTGCAGGATCATGTGGCCGGTGCGGTCCGCGGCGTAGCAGGCCCGGCGCACCGGGGACTTGCCGTGGTCGCGGGTGTGGCCGCCGAACCGGCGCTGGTCGATCTTGCCTTCGGGCGTCCGGTTGAACGGCAGCCCCATCTTCTCCAGGTCGAGCACCGAGTCGATGGCCTCCTTGGCCATGATCTCGGCGGCGTCCTGGTCGACGAGGTAGTCGCCGCCCTTGATGGTGTCGAAGGTGTGCCACTCCCAGTTGTCCTCCTCGACGTTGGCGAGGGCGGCGCACATGCCGCCCTGCGCCGCGCCGGTGTGGGAGCGGGTGGGGTAGAGCTTCGTCAGCACGGCGGTGCGGGCGCGCTGGCCCGACTCGATCGCCGCGCGCATCCCGGCGCCGCCTGCGCCGACGATGACCACGTCGTACTTGTGGTGTTGCATGGTCGCCTCCTAGGGCCGCTGGCGAGGCCGTCCGCTGCTCGCGGGGCCTCGAAGCCTGCGCTGTGTCGTCAGCCGATGTTCGGGTCGAAGGTGAAGAGCACGAAGGTGCCCAGACCGACCGTGAGCAGGACCGAGACGTACAGCAGCATCTTCAGCCAGAACCGGGTGGCGTCCTTGCGGGAGTAGTCGTTGATCACGGTGCGCAGCCCGTTGCCGCCGTGCAGGCCGGCCAGCCACAGCATCGTCAGGTCCCAGAACTGCCAGAACGGGGAGGCCCAGCGGCCCGCGACGAACGCGAAGTTGACCCGGTGCACCCCGCCGTCCAGGAACAGCATGATCAGCATGTGCCCGAGGACCAGGAACAGCAGCAGCACGCCCGACAGGCGCATGAACAGCCAGCTGTAGAGCTCGAAGTTGCTGCGGCGAGCGGCCGGGCGGTGCGGGGACCGCGGCTTGTCGACCGACAGCGGCGCGTCGATGGTGGTCATGGGTCAGTGCCCCCCGAACAGTTCCGTGACGGCGCGCGTGAGCATGCTGATGGCGGCGGGCACGATCAGCACCAGCCACACCACCAGAACGGTCCAGAGCATCGGCTTCTGGTATTTCGGCCCGTTCGACCAGAAGTCGACCAGCATGACGCGGATGCCGTTGAACGCGTGGAACAGCACCGCCGCGAGCAGACCCAGTTCGAACAGGATCATGATCGGGCTTTTGTAGGTTTCGATGACCGTGTCGTACGCCTCGGGCGATACCCGCACGAGAGCGGTGTCCAACACGTGCACGAACAAGAAGAAGAATGTGAGCACGCCCGTGATCCGGTGCGCTACCCACGACCACATGCCCAAGTCACCGCGGTAGAGGGATCCCTTGGCACGAGGGTTGCCCTCGCGCTGGGGGGCCTCCGCCGCGGAGGCGGTGGTGCTGGCCATGGTGGAAGGCCTCCAACGTCGCTGGTGGACTGACGGCCCGTTCGGGAACATGACGACCGGTCCGAGTCGTCGTCATTCGTACGCCCGTCACCGGCCACCTGAACAAGGCCTGGACGTCTCGGATGCTAGACCTGCACCATCCGTGCGGCCTACTCGCCTGTGCTCTGTGTGATCGACCAGACAAAGGCCGCTACCTGGTGGATCGATGTAGAAATCAACTCGTGACACCGGGGCAATACGCAAGCAGCAGGGTCAAGCCTTAATTTCGAGAGCCACGTCACCGGACGTGTGCTGCGTATCGGCCCGCATTCCCCGGAAGGGGAACGGGCCGCGGTCCGCGCCCCGCGATTCGCTCCGATCCGGAGCGGTCACCGGGGCGCGGAGCTGTGCGGCGGGGTTGTCGAAAGGGGAACGGCGATGCGGCGAACGGCCGGCTCGTCCAAGGGGTACGGGGCGGGGTGGCGGCGCTCCGGCGCCGCGCTGACCGCGGTGGCGCTGGCGGGGGTGCTGGCGCTGTCGGGCTGCGCCAAGGACGCCCGCGGCGGCGGGGGCGCCGTCGAGGGGCAGCCGTGCCGCACCGAGCAGCCACCGGCGGTGACGGCGCCGGTGAGCACGTCGGAGCGCGCCGACGCACCCGCGCCGGACGCGAGCCGGATGCAGGTCGGGCTGGCGTTCGACATCGGCGGCCGCGGCGACGCGTCGTTCAACGACGCCACCGTCGCCGGTCTGGAGCGCGCGAAGTCCGAGATGGGGCTCACCCGGACCAAGGAGCTCGACGCCGCCGCCGGTGAGCCGGAGGACGCGAAGCAGACCCGGCTGCGCCAGCTGGCGCGCGAGGGCTTCAACCCGGTCATCGCCGTCGGCTACGCCTACGCGGACTCGGTGAAGGTCGTCGCCCCCGAGTTCCTGGGCACGAAGTTCGCGCTGATCGACGAGAAGATCGACGGCATCCCGAACGTCACCTCGCTGGTGTTCGCCGAGGAGCAGGGTTCGTTCCTGGTGGGCGTGCTCGCCGCGCACAAGTCCCGGAATTGCAGCATCGGGTTCGTCGGCGGGGTGGAGACGCCGCTGATCCAGAAGTTCCAGGCCGGGTTCGAGCAGGGCGCGAAGGCCGCCGCGCCGGACGTGCGGATCCAGACCGACTACCTCACCCCGGCCGGGGACTTCTCCGGCTTCCAGGACCCGAACAAGGGGTCCGAGGTGGCGCGGGGCCAGCTCGACGCCGGGGCCGACGTGATCTACCACGCGGCCGGTGCCTCCGGGAAGGGCGTGTTCGCGGCCGTGGCCGGGGCGGACGCGATGGCCGTCGGCGTGGACTCCGACCAGTACGTGCAGCCGACCGTGGCGCAGTACAAGGACGTGATCATCACCTCGATGCTGAAGCGGATCGACCTCGCCGTGTTCGACTACGTGGCGGCCGTCGCGCGGGGCGATCTGTCCGCGGTGCCGCCGAAGTTCGACCTGTCGATGGACGCGGTCACCTACTCCACCTCCGGCGGGAAGGTGGACGACCTCACCGCGGTCGCCGACGCCTACAAGGCCGCGATCGCCCGCGGCGACATCCAGGTCAGCCCCACCCCGTGACCCGGCGGCGGGCCGCCCCCACCGGCGGCCCGCACCGGTCCCGAACCCGTGCCCGCCGCATCCGCGGACCTGGCGCACCAGCCGCGCCGGCGCGGCACCGAGCCGCCGCGCACCGGCGCGGCCCGGAACGGCCGCCGCATCGGTGCGCCCCGAGAGACCGCCGCGCACCAGCGCGGCCCGGAGATCCCGCCGCGCGACGGTGCGCGGCCCGGAGACGGAGTCAGATGAGCACCACCAGACCGGACGACCCCGGTCCGCCCCTCGCCGCGGCAGGCGTCCCCGATCAGGGACCGCCCGCCGTCGCGCTGCACGGCATCACCAAGTCGTTCCCCGGCGTCGTCGCCAACTCCGACGTGCACCTGACCGTGCGCGCCGGGGAGGTGCACGCGCTGTGCGGGGAGAACGGGGCGGGCAAGTCCACCCTGATGAAGATCCTCTACGGCATGCAGTCGCCGGACGAGGGCACCGTCGAGCTCGGCGGCGAGCAGGTGCGGCTGCGCACCCCTGCCGACGCGATCCGGCACGGCGTCGGCATGGTGCACCAGCACTTCATGCTCGCCGACAACCTCACCGTGCTGGAGAACGTGGTGCTCGGCGCCGAGCAGGAGCACGGCATCGGCGCCCGGGCGCGGCGCCGCATCGCGGAGCTCGCCGAGCAGGCCGGGTTCGCGGTGCGGCCGGACGAGCTGGTGGAGCGGCTCGGCGTCGCCGACCGGCAGCGGGTGGAGATCCTCAAGGTCCTCTACCGCGGCGCCCGCACGATCATCCTCGACGAGCCGACCGCGGTGCTGGTGCCGCAGGAGGTCGAGGAGCTGTTCACCACGCTGCGCGCCATGCGGGAGCGCGGCTTCACGTTCCTGTTCATCTCGCACAAGCTGGACGAGGTGCTGGCCATCGCCGACGCGGTGACCGTGCTGCGCCGCGGCACCACCGTCGGCACCGTGCCCGCGAGCGAGGTGACCACCCGCGAGCTGGCCGAGCTGATGGTCGGCAGCGAACTGCCCGACCCGTCCACCGGCGACTCCACCGTCACCGATCGCCCGGTGCTCACCATCACCGGACTGTCCGCAGTGGACGGTGGGCGGGCGGTGCTGGACGACGTCGACCTCGTGGTGCACGCGGGCGAGGTCGTCGGCATCGCGGGCGTCGAGGGCAACGGGCAGACCGAACTCGTCGAAGCCGTGCTCGGGATGCGGCCGATCAGCGCGGGCGGCATCCGGCTCGGCGACACCGACCTGACCCGGCTGTCCACGCTGCGCCGCCGCGCCGCGGGCATCGGCTACGTGCCGGAGGACCGGCACCGGCACGGCCTGCTGCTCGACGAATCCTTGTGGTTCAACCGGATCCTCGGTCACCAGACCCGCAGGCCCGCCGCGCGCGGGCCGTGGCTGGACCGGGCGGGCGCGCGCGCCGACACCGAGCGCATCGTCGCCGAGTTCGACGTGCGCACCCCCGGCATCGACGTGGACGCGGTCGCGCTCTCCGGCGGCAACCAGCAGAAGCTGGTCGTCGGCCGGGAGCTCTCCGGTGATCCGGAGTTGCTCATCGCCGCGCACCCCACCCGGGGCGTGGACGTCGGCGCCCAGGCCGGGATCTGGGAGCACCTGCGCACCGCAAGGGCCGCCGGGCTCGCGGTGCTGCTGATCTCCGCGGACCTCGACGAGCTGATCGGGCTGTCCGACACGATCCGGGTGCTGTTCCGCGGCGCGCTCGTCGCCGAAGCCGATCCGCGCACCGTCACGCCGGAACGGCTCGGCGCGGCCATGACGGGAACTTCCGGGGGAGGTGCCGACTGATGGGGGCGAAGCGCTCGACCCTGCTGCCGCCGGTGCTGGCGATCGCGTTCGCCGTGGTGCTGTGCAGCCTGGTGCTGCTGCTGTCCGGGGCGAACCCGATCGCCGCGCTCGGCGAGATGATCACCCAGGTGGGCACCGGCACCACCGCGGTGGACATCGTCAACACCGCGGCCGCCTACTACCTGGTGGCGCTGGCCGCCGCCGTCGGGTTCCAGATGAACCTGCTCAACATCGGCGTCGAAGGCCAGTACCGGCTCGCCGCGTGCGTGGCGGCCATCGTCGGCGGCTCGCTGAGCCTGCCGTTCGGGGTGCACGCCCTCGTGGTGATCGTCGTCGGCGCGGCCACCGGTGCCGCGTGGGCGGGCATCGCCGCGCTGCTGAAGATCTACCGCGGCGTGTCCGAGGTCATCTCGACGATCATGCTGAACGTGCTGGCGGGCGGCGTGATCGCGTTCCTCGTCAAGCAGTTCGGCGAACTGCGCGGCAACACGCAGGGCACCGCGCTCATCGGCGAATCCGGGCAGGTGCCCGGAATTCCGCTCGGCTCCGCCGGAACCGTGTTCGGGCTGGTGCTGCTGGCCGCCGTCGTCGGCGCCGCCTACTGGGTGCTGCTCGGCCGCACCCGGTTCGGGTTCGAGCTGCGCGCCACCGGGCTGTCGCCGACCGCTGCGCTGGCAGGCGGGGTGAGCTCGAAGAAGATGGTGCTCGGCGCGATGCTGCTCTCCGGCGGCGTCGCGGGACTCGCCGGGCTGCCGGAGATCCTGGGCCGCGACCACACGTTCACCATCACCTTCCCCACCGGCTACGGCTTCGCCGGGCTGGCCATCGCGCTGCTCGGGCGCAACCACCCGGTGGGGGTCGCGTTCGGCGCGCTGCTGTGGTCCTTCCTGGACAAGAGCTCGCTGACGCTGGACAACATCGGCGTACCGAAGGAGATCGTGATCATCTTGCAGGGCACGATCGTGCTGTCGGTCGTCGTCGCCTACGAACTGGTGCGGCGCCGCAGGCTCGACGCCGAACAGCGCCGCGTCGGCCAGGTCCTGTCCGGAGGTGCGGTATGACCGCCACGCTCACCCCCGGCCCCACCCGGCCCGCGACCCGTCGGCGCACCATGCCCGGCTGGGCGCGCGCCGCGCTGTGGGTCGCCGTCGCGGTCGTCGCCGTCTCCTACACCTCGTACGCGACGGGACTGCCCGAGCTGACCGCCTCCGGCACCGTGCAGTCCGCGGTGCGCCTAGGTGTGCCCATCCTGCTCGCCGGGCTCGGCGGGCTGTGGGCCGAACGCGCCGGTGTGATCAACATCGGGCTGGAGGGCATGATGGTCCTCGGCACCTGGGGCGGTGCCTGGGCCGGGTACCAGTGGGGACCCGTCGCCGGGCTCATCGCCGCGGCCGCGTTCGGCGCCCTCGGCGGGCTCGTGCACGCCGTCGCGACGGTGAGCTTCGGGGTGAACCACATCGTCTCCGGCGTCGCCGTCAACCTCCTCGGGCTCGGCGTCACCCAGTACCTGTCGAGCCTCGTGTTCGAGCCGATCTCGCAGAACCCGCGGGAATCGCCGCCGGTGCCGAAGTTCGACACCTACTCGGCCTACCCCTTCGGGGAATGGCTGCGTTCGCTGGAATCCCTGCAACGGGTGGGGATCTCCGACGCGGCGGGCATCATCGGCGGGCTCGTCACCGGGGTGTCGCCGCTGACGATGCTGGCGTACCTGCTGGTGCCGGTGAGCTACCTGGTGCTGTGGCGCTCGCCGTTCGGGCTGCGGCTGCGGTCCTGCGGGGAGAACCCCGTCGCCGCCGCCTCGCTCGGCGTGCCGGTGCAGCGGTACAAGTACCTCGCGGTGATCGTGTCCGGAGCGCTGGCCGGGCTCGGCGGCGCCGCGCTCATCCTCAACCCCGGGCAGGCCGGCTACCTGGAGAACCAGACCAACAACCGCGGCTACATCGCCCTCGCGGCGATGATCTTCGGGAACTGGCGGCCGGGCGGGCTGCTCGGCGGGGCGGCGCTGTTCGGCTACTCCGACGGGCTCCAGCTGCGCAGCGGCGAGACCACGGTGCACGCGCTGTTCTACGCGGCCACGCTGGTGCTGGTGGTCGTCTCCGCCGTGCAGGTGTACCGGCGCCGGTGGTTCGCCGCGGGCATCGCCGCCGTGAGCGCCGCGGTCGTGTACTCGGTGTACTGGTACACCGACCAACTGCCGGAGGAGCTGACCGCCTACACCCCGCATCTGGTCACCCTCGTGGTCCTCGCGGCCGCCGCGCAGCACCTGCGACCACCCGCCGCGGTCGGCGTCCCGTACCGGCGCGGCGAGGACTGACCCGGCGGCCGCGGACCGGTCCGGCATCGACCGACCGGCTCGGCATCAATCGACCGGCCCGGCATCGACCGACCGGCCCCGGGCACCGCGCCCGGGGCCGGTCCGCACGGCGGAAGCTTTCCCGCCGCGCGCGTGCGAAGGTCTTCCGGACACCGGAACGAGCTCGGGAGCGATGTGGACACCATCAACTGGGAGGCCCTGCGGGCCGCGGCGGTCGAAGTCGCGGCGAAGGCCTACTGCCCGTATTCGAAGCTCCAGGTCGGCGCGGCCGCGATCTGCGACGACGGGCGGCTCGTCGTCGGCTGCAACGTGGAGAACGTGTCCTACGGGCTGACGTTGTGCGCCGAGTGCACGATGGCCGGGCAGCTGCGGCTGACCGGTGGCGGCCGGTTCGTCGCCGTCGCCTGCCGCAGCGGGGAGGGCGAACTGCTGATGCCGTGCGGGCGGTGCCGCCAGCTGCTGCAGGAACTGGGCGGCCCGGACTGCCTGGTGGACACCCCTCGGGGAGTTCTCCCCATGCGACAAGTTCTCCCGGACGCTTTTGAGTTGTGAAAGGCCTCCGGGGGGCGTCTTGCGAGGTGGGGCGGGTGGCGGAACCTCAGCGCTCTCCTCGCTGCGGGATCGTTTTCACAGGTGGCTCCGCCACATGCGAAAACGCTGTCCTCGCGAGGAAAGCGCTGAGAACCCGCTGCGGTGCCGGTGGCTCTGGTGGTCGGCAGTTCAGCGACTGCGTCGCTGAGAGGAACGACCGGGCTGCCGGATGATCGGCGGCCTCGTCGGTGTCGTGGGGACTGCGGAAGTGATCTGATCGGGGTGGCGCTCGGCAGCGGGTCGGGCTCGGTGGAGGGAATGGCATGGCGCACTCGGTGATCGACGTGATCCGGGCGAAGCGGGACGGCGGGCGGCTCGCCGACGAGCAGATCGACTGGGTCGTGGACGCCTACACCCGCGGCGCGGTCGCCGACGAGCAGATGTCCGCCCTGGCCATGGCGATCCTGCTGCGCGGCATGGACCGCGCCGAGATCGCCCGCTGGACCGCGGCGATGATCGCCTCCGGAGAGCGGCTGGACCTCGGCGGCGTGCCCCGGCCCACGGTGGACAAGCACTCCACCGGCGGCGTCGGCGACAAGATCACGCTGCCGCTCACCCCGCTCGTCGCGGCCTGCGGCGCCGCGGTGCCGCAGCTGTCCGGGCGCGGCCTCGGGCACACCGGCGGCACGCTCGACAAGCTGGAATCCATCCCGGGCTGGCGGTCCGGGCTCACCGCGGCCCAGATCCGCGCGCAGCTCACCGAGCTCGGCGCCGTGGTGTGCGCCGCGACCGAGGGCATCGCGCCCGCCGACCGCAAGCTGTACGCGCTGCGCGACGTCACCGGCACCGTCGAATCCATCCCGCTGATCGCCAGCTCCATCATGAGCAAGAAGATCGCCGAAGGCGCCGGATCGCTGGTGCTGGACGTGAAGTGCGGTTCCGGCGCGTTCATGAAGGACCAGCGGCAGGCCCGCGCCCTCGCCGACGAGCTGGTGTCCATCGGCACCGCGCACGGGGTGCGCACCAGCGCGCTGCTCACCGACATGTCGGTGCCGCTGGGCGTCGCCGTCGGCAACGCGCTGGAGGTCGCGGAGTCCGTCGAGGTGCTGCAGGGCGGCGGCCCGGCCGACGTCGTCGAGCTCACGCTGGCGCTGGCGCGGGAGATGCTCGCGCACGCCGGACTGTCCGATGTGGACCCGGCGGAGGTGCTGGCGTCCGGGAAGGCGTACGACTCGTGGCGCGCCATGATCGGCGCCCAGGGCGGTGATCCGGAGGCACCGCTGCCGCGCGCCGCGCACGTGGAGACCGTCGCCGCGCCGGAGGACGGCGTGCTGTCCGCGCTGGACGCCTACGCGGTCGGCCTGGCCGCGTGGCGGCTCGGCGCGGGCCGGGCCCGCAAGGAGGACGCGGTGCAGCACGCCGCGGGAATCCGCTGCCTCGCCAAACCCGGCGACCGGGTCACCGCGGGCGCTCCGCTGCTGGAGCTGCACACCGACGACGCCGGCAAGATCCCGGCCGCCCGTGAGGCGCTGACCGGCGCGATCGCCGTCGCCGCCGCGCACACCCCGGCCGACCTGATCATCGACACGATCCGCCCCTGACCTCCCGGGCGAACGGCCTGCCCGCCCGGCCGGATCGGGGCGGGCAGGCCACCCGGTGCGGGAACGCGGCAGGGCCGCGGCTCCCGGAGGAACCGCGGCCCTGTCGGTGCTGCGGAGATCAGCCGTGCTGCGGAGCTCAGGCGCTCTCGGCGGCGTAGCCCTCGTCGGACGAGTCGTCGGAGCCCAGCGCCTTCGCCTCGCCGTCGCGCTTGGCGCTCTTCGAGCGGCCGCGGTTGCGCTGCTGGCGGGGCAGCGTGGTGGGCGGCGGCGGGCTGGACGGGCCGCTGCCGCCGAGGATCAGCTCGGCGAACGTGGCCATGGCCTCGTCGAGCTGGCCCGCGTGCTTGCGCTCGGTCTCCTCGCTGGCCTCGCGCACCATCGAGTTCACCGCCTCGGAGTCCGGGCGGGACGCGAGGGTGCCGCTGATCTGCGACAGGTTCTGCGCCAGCGTGCCGCCGAGCTCGCCGAACCCGGTCTTGACGCCCTCTTCGACCGTGTCCAGCCGGGTGCTGACGCCCTGCTCCACCGCTTCGATGCGGGTGTGCACGTTGTCCTCGACGTTGTCCAGCCGCCCGGAGACGCGGTCCAGCCGCTCGGTGAGCTGCTCGAGGCGCTCGGCGAGCTTGTCCAGCTTGTCCGTCGGGTCCACCGCGGGGCGCTGCGCGAGGGCGTCGATGCCGGTCTGCAGCTGGTCGCGGCCACCGGTGACGGCTTCGGTGACGGCGTTCTGCACGCCGCTGCCGGTCTCGGTGACGGCGCGCTGCAGCGTTTCGCGGGTGCCGTCGAGGTGCTCGTGCACGCCCTCGTCGATCTCGGCGAACCGGCCGCGGAGGCTGGTCTCCAAGCCGTCGATGCGCTCGCGGACCGGGCCGGTGACCGAGCCGGGCAGCGCCTCCAGGCGGGAGTCCTGCTTGTCCAGGTGGCCGCCGAGCTCGTCCAGGCGCTTGTGGATGTGCGCGAGCTTGTCCTCCAACCCGTCCATCCGGCCCGCGACGCCGTCGAAGCGGCCGGACACGCCGTCGAGGCGGCCGTCGAGCTGCGCGAACGGCTTGGCGAGCTTGTCGAACAGGCCCTCCACCGCGGCCTTGACGTCACCGATCACGCCGTCCTGGGCGTCGATCTTGGTGAGGGCTTCGTCGACGCGCTCGGTCAGCACGCCGAGCTCGGTGCGGTCGGGGAGTTCGGACAGCCGCTTGCGAACCGAGCCCAACGATTCCAGCGGGGACATCCGGGCGTGGATCTCGTCGAGTGCGTCGAAAATCTGCTGCTGCTCGCTCTCGCGGATTTCGGCCGCACGCGTGAGCATGTTCCGCATGCGGTCGAAGGACATGTTCTCGTTCACGGCTCGGACGTCCTTCGTCGAGGGGCAGGTTGAGGACTCAAGGAGCGTAGCTAGTCGTTTCCCGGGTTCCCAGCCGCCCCCGGATACATTGAGTGAGGTTCAGGTGAACCATCACTCCGAATGGTGGGCCTTCGCTGGGCTGTTCGGCCGAAGATTTCGAGGTGCCGTTGGGCCTCCGGAGTCACCCTTGGTCTGTACGGGTGACTTCCCGGACGACGTGCATTCGGGTGGTCTTCGCAGCCGCCGCCGCGCGCACCGGACGACCGTGGCCGGGTTGTAACGTAGGGCCATGTCAACACCGGTGAGCTTGGACACGATCCGACTGGCCCCCAAAGTCCTGCTGCACGACCACCTCGACGGCGGTCTGCGCCCGCAGACGGTGATCGACCTGGCCACCGCGGCCGGGTACGACGGGCTGCCGCACCAGGACGCGGCCGAACTCGGCGCGTGGTTCCGGGAAGCGGCCGATTCCGGCTCGCTGGAGCGCTACCTCGAGACGTTCTCGCACACCGTCGCCGTCATGCAGACGGCGGATGCGCTGCGCCGGGTGGCCGCCGAATGTGTCGAGGACCTGGCCGCCGATGGGGTGGTCTACGCGGAAGTCCGCTACGCGCCGGAGTTGTTCCAGGAAGGCGGACTGAGCCTTTCCGAGGTCGTGGAATCCGTGCAGGACGGATTCCGCGAAGGTGAGCGTCGTGCGGAATCGCAAGGAAAGCTTGTCCGGATCGGAACATTGCTGTGCGCGATGCGGCAGAACGCCCGTTCCGCGGAAATCGCGGAGCTCGCGGTCCGCTACCGCGACGCCGAAGTCGTGGGCTTCGACATCGCGGGTCCGGAGGCCGGCTTCCCGCCCACCCGCAACCTGGACGCCTTCGAATACCTGCGCCAGCAGAACGCGCACTTCACCATCCACGCCGGTGAGGCGTTCGGGCTGCCGTCGATCTGGGAGGCGATCCAGCACTGCGGTGCCGAGCGGCTCGGGCACGGGGTGCGGATCGTCGACGACATCAAGGTCGACGAGGACGGCGAGGTGCACCTGGGCAGGCTGGCGTCCTACGTGCGGGACCGGCGCATCCCGCTGGAGATGTGCCCCTCGTCGAACCTGCAGACCGGTGCCGCGGCCTCGCTGGCCGAGCACCCGATCGGGCTGCTGAGCAGGCTGCGGTTCCGCGTCACGGTCAACACCGACAATCGGCTGATGAGCCACTGCTCGATGTCCAGCGAGTTCGCCGCGCTGCACGAGACCTTCGGCTACGGCTGGGCGGACATGCAGTGGTTCACGGTGAACGCGATGAAGTCGTCGTTCCTCGGCTTCGACGACCGGCTCGCGGTCATCAACGACGTGATCAAGCCGGGCTACGCCACGCTGATGGGGTGACGGAACGGCCCTGAACCCCGCCCGGCGGGTCTTGTCGGTTTCCCGTCAGCGGCGGAGCCGCTGAGCCGACGACCACCCGAGATGCCGGCACCGCCGCGGGTTCTCAGCGGTTTCCTCGCGAGGAAACCGCTGAGGTTCCGCCACCCGAGCGCTCTGCAGCAGAAGTAGCGAGACTCCGCTGCGCGGGGTCAGTGCTTGCGCAGGCGCTGGTCCTCGAACTGGGCCACGAGTTCCCGCCAGGCCGCGACCTCGTCGTCGAACGGCGGGCTCGGCGGCATCCGGTTCGGGTTGGGGCGCAGCACGAACGACACCAGCCAGCCGAGCAGCTCGGAGGGCTGCAGCGCCTCGTCCACGGTCTTGTCGTCGGCCCAGGCCGCCGCGTCCAGCAGCAGCTCCTCCGCCAGGTCCAGCTGGTTCGCGTCCACTTCGGACGGTCCGGCGGCGAGGTCCTCGTCCAGCCCGGTGAGCACGTAGCTGTTGTCCGCCCCGACCTCGATCTCCAGCTCGCCGCCGGTCGCCCGCTGCGCCACCTGCGGCCAGGTCGCGACCCGGGTCAGGTCGTTGTCCTCCAGCGCGGCGTCCTCGGCGAGGAAACGGGCCAGCGCGCGCGGCGAGCCGAACACGTCGATGCGCCCGTCGGAGCCGAGGAACACCGGGTCGTCGTCCAGGTAGCAGCGCAGCGAGTAGAACTCGCCCTGCGCGGTGGTGATGCGGATCGGGTCGATGCCGATCTCGCCCCAGAACCCGGGCTCGGACTCCTCGTCCACCGGGTCCACATCGGAGTCGTCGTCGGACTCGGAGCTCTCCGCGCCGTCGTGCTCCATCGCCTCGGCCAGCTCGGTCTCGGCGGTGGCGACCGCGTCCGCGGGTACCTCGGGGGTGGCCACCACGCCGTCGAGGGCGTCGAGCAGGTCGTCCCAGCGCTCGGCGACCACGGCGCACAGCTCGGACCAGCGCTTCTGGCCGTCCTTGCCGGTGAACACCAGGGTTCCCTGGTCCAGCAGGCTGAAGCCGGTGGCGGCGTCGAGCACCTCGTGCACCGTGTCCAGCTCGCACACGTCGGCCAGCGAACGCGCGATCTCCACGATGTCGTGCAGCTCGTTGATCGTCCACACGTCGGGGGTGTCGGCGACCAGTTCGGGCACGCCCACCAGGTCGAACTGGTGGTCCTCGTCCGGGTTCAGCTCGACCGCGGACAGCGCGGGGACCACGTGCCAGGCCGGGTGGTCGTCGAGGTCGTGCTCCCGGGCGGTGCGCACGAACGCGGCCAGCCGGGCGGCATCGGGGAAGGCGTAGAGGTCCTCGTCGTGGCCCAGGAACGCCTCCCAGTCCTCGCCGTCCTCCCGCCAGCGCGGTGCCCACAGGGTCACCACGTCGCCTTGCGGCAGCCCCAGTTCGATGGGGACGATGTCCTGCGCCATCTTCCTACCTCCGGTCGCCGAACAGACGTCCGCGAAGCCTACGGGTTCCCCACCGCACGCCTGCCGTCCGGTCGGGCTGCCCACCGTATCGACCATGTCGAGCGGCCTCGCAACCGAACCGGCGGGACGGGTCGTCCGAGGTGAGCCGGGTGGGCATGATCACGGTTGGCGGTACCGGCGCCCGGTGGCCCCGTCGATCATGATGCGAATGGATGTCACGGAGCTGTGGACGAGAATCGTGCTTTGGTTGGGTGAGCACGCACCGGTGACCGCAGCGGCCCTGCTCCCGCCTTCCCCGCCGCCGGATTTCGCCGAACTGGAGGCGGAATTCGAGATCCGGTTGCCTGCGGAGCTGCGCGAGTGGTGGTCGACCTGCGGTGGGACCGAGGGTGACGTCCTCGCCGACGTGCTGCCGCCGTTCTACACGCCCTACAGCGCGCAGCGCGCGTGGCAGGTGTGGGCCGGGCACCGCGAGATCTGGGCGGCGCAGTGGGAACGGCCCGCGTGCGACTACTACGCGGGTTCGCCGGGGTCGAGCTACCACCCGGCGTGGATCCCCATCGCCGGGGACGGGTTCGCCGACGAGCTGGTGGTGGACCTGCGGCCCGGGCCGATGCGGGGCTGCGTGCTGGAGTGGGAGCAGGAGGCGGGGCAGGTGCAGCGGCCGGAGTGGCGGGACATCTCGTCGATGCTCTCCGACGTGCACCGCTCGCTGACCGAAGGAGCCCCCGCCGGGTACAGCCACCCGACGGTCACCGAGGACGGCAGGTTGGACTGGCAGGTCCGCTGATCCCGCCGGTGGTCCGCGTCCCGGTCGGGGACGCGGACCGTTGCTCCGCACCGCCCACCCGGATCGCCCCGGGTGGGCGGTTTTTTCGTCCGCACCAACCCTGGCTCGGCCTACTAGTTGGCCTCGCCTACTAGTTGGTGTTACCTTGGGGATGTGCCTGAGAAGAAGCCCGATGCGCGACAGACCCAATGGCTGCGCGGTGTCCTCGACCTCGCGGTCCTGGCGCTGCTCGCCGAGAGCCGGGAGGGCTACGGGTACCTGCTGCTGCAACGGCTCGCCGAGGCCGGACTGCCGGACATGAAAGCGGGAACGCTGTACCCGCTGCTCAACCGGCTGGCCGCCGACGGGCTGCTGAGCACCGAGTGGCGGGCGGGGGAGAGCGGCCCCGGCCGCAAGTTCTTCGCCCTCACCGAACGGGGACGCGCGGTGCTCGCCGAACAGGGACCGAAGTGGACGGAGTTCGCGAAGAGCGCGAGCTCGGTGATCGAACGGGGGACGGGACGATGACGATCGAGGCTCAGAAGTACCGGGACGAGCTGCTGATCGCGCTGCGGGGGCACGAGATCTCCGGCGCCCGCGTCGGCGACGTGCTCGCGGAGGTGGAGGCGCACCTCGCCGAATCCGGTGAAGACCCGGTCGAGGCCTTCGGCACTCCGCGCGAGTACGCCGCCCACGTCGCCGCGCAGCTGGAGGGCGATCCCGCGAAGCGGTCCCGGCCCGCCGTTCTCGGCAGCGCGCTCGGCACCGCCGCGCTCACCCTGTTCGGGCTGGAGTTCCTCGTCGACGGCGTCGGCGGGCCCGTGCCGTTCGCGCTCGCCGACGCGGTCGGCGCGGTGTGGATGCTGCTGCTGGTCGTGGTGGCCGTCGGGGCGGCGTTCCGCGCGGGGACCGCGCTGCGCGGCAGGCGCTGGTACGCCGCCGGTGCGGTGGTCGCGGGCCTGCTCGCCATCGCGGGCACGAACGTGGTGGATCGGTTGCTCGGCGACGGGCCGGTGCTGTTCGAGCTGCCCGGCTGGGTGGCGATCGTCCTCGGCGCGGTCCTGCTCGCGGGCGCGGTCCGGGTGCTGATCCTCGCGATCCGGCGCTGCCGGGTCGTTCCCCCGGCCTGAGCGGAGGACCCGGTGGCCGGGTGCGCGGAGCCGGTCGCGCCGCGCACCCGGGTGGGGACCGCGGCCGCGAGGTCGGTCCGGCGGTCCACCTGCTGAGCAGGTGGCGCCCGTCCGGAACGCGGCACCGGGGCGGCCACCGCGTTCCGCCGTCGCAGTCCGCCGCCGCGCGGCGGCGAGCGGTCAGGTGCCGATCGGGTGCCAGGTGGTCTTGATCTCGGTGAACGCGCGCAGCCGCGCCAAGCCGGGGGCGGCGGCCCAGTCCGGTTCACCGCGTCCGGCGCGCAGCACCCGCTTCACGCTGCCCGCGGCGGCCCGCTCCAGCTCCGGGCGCAGTTCCGCGTCCGCGCCGGTGAGGTCGAGCGCATCGACCTCGCCGTGCGCGGCCAGCCACGGCCCGAGCTCCGCGGCCCGCCCGGTGAGCAGGTTCGCCGCGCCACCCGGCACGTCGGAGGTCGCGAGCACCTCGGCCAGCGTCACCGCGGGCAGCGGGCGTTCCGCGCTGGTCACCACGACCGCGGTGCAGCCCGTCGCCAGCACCGGCGCGAGCACGCTCACCAGTCCCAGCAACGAGGAGTCCTGCGGGGCGAGCACGCCGACGACGCCGCTCGGCTCCGGCACGCTGAACGAGAAGTACGGCCCCGCAACGGGATTCGCCGCCCCCAGCACGCCCGCGATCTTGTCCGTCCAACCGGCGAACCACACCACCCGGTCGATCGCCGCGTCCACCACGGCGGCGGCCGCGTCCGCACCGAGGCCCTCCGCGGCGCCGACGTCCGCGGTGAACTGGGCGCGGCGGCCCTCCATCACCTCGGCGATGCGGAACAGCACCTGGCCGCGGTTGTAGGCGGTGGCCCCGGACCAGCCGGGGAACGCCCCGCGCGCGGCCACCACCGCGTCCCGCAGGTCCTTGCGCGACGCGTGCGCCACGTTCGCCAGCGGTGCTCCCGCCGCGTCGCGCACCGGGTACACCCGGCCGGACTCGGAGCGGGGGAACTTCCCGCCGACGTAGAGCTTGCAGGTCTTGGCCACCGCGACCCGGGCGGGCTCGTGCTGCTCAGACGTCAAGGTATGCCTCCAGACCGGCGCGGCCGCCCTCGCGGCCGAACCCGGATTCCCGGTAGCCGCCGAACGGCGCGGTCGGATCGAACCGGTTGAACGTGTTGGCCCACACCACGCCGGCGCGCAGCCGCTGCGCCGCCCACAGCGCGCGGGAACCCTTCTCCGTCCACACGCCCGCGGACAGGCCGTACGGGGTGTTGTTCGCCTTGGCGATCGCCTCGTCCGGGGTGCGGAACGTCAGCACCGACAGCACCGGGCCGAAGATCTCCTCGCGCGCGATGCGCATCGACTGCTGCACCTCGCCGAACACGGTGGGGGAGAAGAAGAAACCGCGCTCCGGCAGCGGGCACGAGCTGCTCCACCGGGTCGCGCCCTCGGCCTCCCCGGCCGAGACGAGGTCGGTGATGCGGGCCAGCTGCTCGGCCGAGTTGATCGCGCCGACGTCGGTGTTCTTGTCCAGCGGGTCGCCGACCCGCAGCAGCTCCACCCGGGAGCGCAGCTTGCCGAGCAGCTCCTCGGCGATCGACTCCTGCACCAGCAGCCGCGATCCCGCGCAGCACACCTGGCCCTGGTTGAAGAAGATGCCGCCGACGACGCCCTCCACCGCCTGGTCCAGCGGCGCGTCGTCGAACACGATGTTCGCGGCCTTCCCGCCGAGCTCCAGGGTGAGCTTCTTCCCGCTCCCGGCGAGCGTCCGCTGGATCTCCTTGCCGACCGCGGTGGAACCGGTGAACGCGACCTTGTCCACGTCCGGGTGCGCGACCAGCTGCGCGCCCACGTCACCGGCGCCGGGCAGGACGTTCACCACACCGGGCGGCAACCCGGCCTCCTGGCACAGCTCGCCGAACACCAGCGCGGACAGCGGCGTGGTCTCGGCCGGTTTCAGCACCACGGTGTTGCCGCAGGCCAGCGCGGGGGCGATCTTCCACGCCAGCATCAGCAGCGGGAAGTTCCACGGGATCACCCCGGCGGCCACGCCCAGCGGCCGCGGCTCGGGGCCGTACCCGGCGTAGCCGAGCTTGTCCGCCCAGCCCGCGTGGTGGAAGAAGTGCGCCGCGGCGGTGGGGATGTCGGAGTCGCGGGACTCCTTGATCGGCTTGCCGTTGTCCAGCGTCTCCAGCACGGCCAGCTCCCGGCCGCGCTCCTGGATGAGCCGGGCGATGCGGAACAGGTACTTCGCGCGCTCCGCGCCCGGCATCGGGCCCCAGGTGGTCTCGAACGCGCGCCGCGCCGCCCGCACCGCGGTGTCCACATCGGACTGGGCGGCGGTGGCGACCTCGGCGAGCGGTTCGCCGGTGGCCGGGTTGATCGTGGTCAGCGGGGTGCCCGCGCCGTCGGTGAACTCGCCGTCCACGAACATCCGGTACCGGTCGCGCAGGTTCGCCACGGCCGCCGACTCCGGCGCGGGCGCGTACTCCCAGTCGCTCATGCGTCCACCGCCACGTGGTGCGCGGCCGCGTAGTGGCCGGTGCGTTGCGTTCGTCGTTGCATCAGCAGATCTCCCAGCAGGCTCGACGCGCCGAAGCGGAACAGCGCCGGGGTCAGCCACTCCGGCCCGGCGACCTCGCGGACCGCGACCAGGTAGCGCATCGCGTCCTTCGTGGTGCGGATGCCGCCCGCCGGCTTCACCCCGCGCGGCTCACCGGTGCGGTCCCGCCAGTCCCGCACGGCCTGCAGCATCAGCGTCGTCACCGGCAGCGTGGCCGCGGGGGAGACCTTGCCGGTGGAGGTCTTGATGAAATCGCCGCCCGCCAGCAGCGCCAGCCAGGACGCGCGGCGCACGTTGTCGTAGGTGGCGAGCTCGCCGGTCTCCAGGATCACCTTCAGGTGCGCGTCGCCGCAGGCCGCCTTCACCTGCTGGACCTCCTCGAAGACCTGGCCGTAGCGACCGGACAGGAACGCGCCCCGGTCGATCACCATGTCCACTTCGGACGCTCCGGCGGACACCGCGAGCGCCACCTCGTCCAGCTTCACCTGCCGGGCCGACCGGCCGGACGGGAACGCCGTCGCCACCGAGGCCACGCCGACACCGGAACCCGCCAGCGCCGCCACCGCCGTCGCCGCCAGGTCCGGGTACACGCACACGGCCGCGACCGGCGGGGTGTCCGGGTGCTCGGCGTCGGGGCGGCGGGCCTTCGCCGCCAGCGCGCGCACCTTGCCCTCGGTGTCGGCGCCCTCCAGCGTCGTCAGGTCCACCATGCCGATCGCGGCGTCGATCGCCCACGCCTTGGCGTCCTTCTTGATGCTGCGGGTGGCGAGTCCCGCGGCGCGCTGCTCCAGCCCCACCTGGTCCACGCCGGGCAGGCCGTGCAGGAATCGCCGCAGCGACCGCTCGTCCCGGGTGACCTCGGCGAGTTCCGGCGGCAGCGCGCCGGTGCGCGGACCGTCCAGTGGTTCGACCATGCCGCGCAGTCTAGGTCAGCACCGCCGCGGTGAACGGTCCGTTCGCCCGCCCGGCTCGGTCGAACGGGCCACTCACGAGCCCGTCGGCTCCCATTCCAGCGTGACCGTGAAGTTGGCCTCGCCGGAGGTCTTCGCCACCGCGAGGTTCGCCTCGCCGGTGAGCTTGACGCCGAACTGGACCTTGATCTTCGAGGGGGTGGTGTCCATCGCGCGGAACTCGTCGAGCACCGCCTCGGCGGCCGGGCGGACCTTGCCCAGCGACTCCTGCAGCGTCTCGCCGGCGCGCCGCACCACGTCGCCGCGGCCGACGCGCTGCGCGCCCGAGGCGTCCTCGGCGGCCTCGATGAGCACCTCGCCGCCGCCCGCCAGCGGCATGCTGACCACTTGACCCATGTTCCGCTCCCGTGCCGGTGAACCGATCCGAGATCAAGTTAGCGGCCCGGCGGGCCGCGGCGGGGCCGATCGGCGCGGATCACCGGTCGTCCAGCACCGAGCAGGGGCGGTCCGGGCGGGAGTCGGCGGGCAGCAGGGCGCGTTCCTCCGCGGTGAACTCGTGGTCGTCGATGCGGCACAGCTCGCCGACGAGCTCCCACGGGTCCAGCGGGACGCGCACCGGGTCCTGGTCCTGCCAGCTGACGACCAGCGACCGGCCGTCGGAGGTGGTGGTGGCGTCGGTGAACGCCGGCTGCGCGATCGTGCGGCGCTGCGGGGTGAACCACACCTGCGGCGCCGAACCGTCCTCCACCAGCAGCGGGGGGACGAAGGCGGCCACCGCGGAGAGCGTCTCCAGCTCGGACACCACCCGGCCGCCGTCCAGGTCCACGACCCGGGCCTGCGTCGAGCTGGAGACCACCAGCTGCGCCCCGTCCGGCGAGGCCGTGAGACCGGTCGCGTCCTCACCCGGGCCCGGGATGGTGCGGATCGCGCGCGCCGGGCCGCCGGGGGAGTCCAGCCGCCAGAGCTGCACCGAGTCGCCCCTGGCGAGCACGAGTTCGCCGGGATGCCCGGGCCGGGCGAGGAGCGCACCCGGTTCCTGCGGCGGCACCGGCGTCGCGGGCAGCGGATCGGCGGCGAGCCGCTGCCCGGTGCGCGGATCCAGCCGCAGCAGCGCATCCGCGGCGAGCACGGCGACCTCGCCGGGCCCGAGCTCGGCGATCGGCGGCGGATCCTCCTGCGGCGGCAGCGGAATCTCCCGCTCCACGTGCAGGTCGTCGGCGCGGTACACCACCAGCCGGTCCGGCCGCGTCTCGTACAGCAGCGAGCCGTCCGCGCTGAACAGCACCTCGGTGTTCCCGTCCGCGGCCGGGCCGCGCGCGAGCACCTCGCTGCGGCCGCGGCCGAGCAGCAGCAGCGCCCCGTTCTCGTCGAAGGCGGCGGACTTCGTCCCGTCCGCGGAGGTCGCCTGCGGCTTCGACACCCCGCCCGGGTCGGGCAGGCCCAGCGCGGGCGGCAGGGTGGCGGCGAACAGCGCGTCCTGCTCCAGGAAGACGGCGGTGACGGTCCCGCCGGCGCCGGGGAACGCCGTGATCAGCCGCCCCTGGGACACCGGGCCGTTCACCAGGTCGAGCGCGTACCGCAGTCCCGTCTCCCCGTCCAGCAACGTCGAACCCCGCTCCACCAGGTAGCGGCCCACCCGGTCGGTGGTCAGCGGGCAGTCCGCGCCGGGCTGCCGCCGCGCGGTGGTGCGCGTCGCCACGTCCAGCACCACCGGTGGTTCGCCCCGGCCGCAGCGCAGCACCTGGGCGCCGTCGCCGAGCAGCCCGTTCGCCACCGCATCCGAGCTGACGACGTCGAGGGCACCCCGAGTCGCGGTGAGCACGTCGCTGCCGGGCACCTGGACGACGACCACCGCCGGATCCCCGGTCGGGTACAGGGTCGAGATCGAGTCCAGCGGTACCCGTGGCGATGGCAGCGCCGCGCGCGTCGCCACGTCCCACAGCACCGGTCGGACCTCGGTGCCCGGAGCCGCCGCGTTCCGCGAAGGCAGGTACAGCAGGTGCCGTCCGTCCGCGCTGAAGTGCAGGACCGGTCCCGCCCCCGAGGTGTCCGGGGGCACCGACGGGGCCGGGCCGGGCAGCACCCCCAGCTCCCGCCCCGTCGCCGCGTCCCACAGCGACACCGCGTTCCACCGGTCCGACACCGCCACGAGCGCGCCGTCCGGGCTGAGCTCCGCCGCGACCACGTCCCGGGTCGGCACGGTGCGCACCTGCGGCCGCGCCCGGTCCGTCCCGCGCACCACGTGCAGCGGGGTCGGACCGACGTGTCCCGAGGTCAGCGCCAGGACCGAGCGGCCGTCCGCCGACGCCGACGCGCCGCTCAGCTCCGCGGGCGGGATCGGCAGCGCGCTGCGCACCCCCTGCAACCGCGCCCGCTGCTCCAGCAGCAGCCCCCACGCCGACGGATCACCCGGCGACTCGTGCCAGGCCGCCAGCGCGAGTTGCAGCGCCAGGCGCGGCCGCGAGATCCGCTGCTCCCGCGCGGCCGCCACCAGCTGCCCCGCGTTGATCTGGTGGATCCGCTCGCTCAGCGACCGGTTCCCCCGGTACAGGCCCAGCGCCAGCAGCGAGGCGACCAGTGCCAGCACCACCGCCAGCGCGGTGATCGTCCACCACTGCCTGCTGCGGCGGCGCGCGTGCCGTTCGCCGTGCCGGATGAAGTCCTGCTGGTCCGGGGTCAGCCAGTCCGCGCGGTCGCGGAGGTGCTCGGCGGCGGTGACCAGCGCGGCCCCGCGCAGCAGCCGCTCGGGGTCGCGCCCGGAGTCCAGCCAGCGCCGCACGCCGCCGCGCAGCTCCTCCTGCCAGGCCACGAACTCGGCGTCGGCGCGCAGCCAGCCGTCCAGCCGGTCCCAGTGCGTGATCAGCGCCTGGTGCACCAGTTCCACCCGCGGTTCGGCGCCGTCCTCGATCACCAGCAACCGGCGGGCGGCCAGCTCGCGCACCAGGTCGTGCAGCCGCGGCGGGATCTCGCTCCACCGCACCGCGCTGCGCGCGAAACCACCGCCGTCCCGCCTGGTGAGCAGCACCAGCAGCCGCCGCGCCGCGTCCCGGTCCCGTTCGGGCAGCGCGGCGAACGCGGCGTCGGCGGTGCGGCGCAGCGCGCCCCGCACCTCGCCGGTGCGCTCGTAGGCGTCGTGGGTGAGGAAGCCGCCGACCCGGTGCTGCCAGAGCAGGTCCAGCACCAGCGAGACCAGCGGCAGCGAACCGGGTTCGGGCGGCGCGTCGGCCAGGATGCGCTCCACCAGGCCCGCTTCGAAGGCCAGCCCGCCCGTCTCCGCCGCCGGTCCGGTCATCGCGGCCCGCAGCTGCGCGCGGGTCATCGGGCCGAGCAGGTGGGTGCACTCGTTGAGCCAGCTCGTGGTGCGGGCACCGGCCAGTTCCTCCAGCGAGCCGGGGCGCAGCGTCAGCACCGGTCGCGGGCCGCCCGCGGGCTGGTCGGCCAGCCGTTCCAGCAGGGCGCGGGCCGCAGGCGGGTCGGCGCTGGTGTACTCCTCGAACTGGTCCAGGAACAGCAGTTCCGCGTCGGCGGGCACCGCGGCCAGCACCGCCTCCGGCGTGGCGCCGGGCTCCGGGCGCAGCGCGTGGACCCGCGTGCCGCGCGCCCGCAGCCGCGGCAGCAGGCCCGCCCGCACCAGCGAGGACTTGCCCGCCCCGGACGCCCCGGCCAGCACCAGCCGCCCCTCCCGGTCCAGCACCGCCAGCACCGCGTCGACGTCCGCGTCGCGGCCGTGGAAGAACGGTGCGTCCCGCTCCTCGTAAGCGCGCAGACCGCGGTACGGGTCGACCAGGCCCGCCTGCCAGGACTCGCCGAGCTCCGCCGTCGGCAGCAGGTGCGCGGTGGTGTCGCTGTCGGTCGCCGAGGTGACCACGATGCCGACGACGCAGCGCAGCGCCTCGTCCCACACCGGGGTGCCGCTGTAGCCGGGCCGGATCGTGGGCTGGTGCGGGTCGGCGCGCATCTGCCGCCAGCCGGTGCCCTGCGCGCCCAGCAGCTCGCCGGTCACCCAGAGCCCGTCGTCGTGGCCGCGGGGGAAGCCGAACACCCGGAACGGATGCCGCCAGACCTCTCCGGTCACCCGGGCGGGCGCGGGTAACGCGCCCGCGGGGGCGGGGCCGGTGAGCCGGAGGATCGCCACGTCGCCGCGGCCGTCGGAGCGGATCGGGCGCCAGTCGGCGACCTCCGCGTCGACCGCGGGGGCGCCGGGCAGCAGCGGGAACTCCAGCCGGATGACGCCCGGCGGTGCGTCCGCGGCCTCCGCGTCGGCGCCGAGCGCGGTGGCCGCCACGTGCGCGCAGGTCGCCACCCGGTCCGGGGCGAGCAGCACGCCCGCACCGACGACCTCGCCGTCCGCCCGCAACCGGACCAGTGCGGTGCTGAGCGGGTCCTGCTGGTGCTCGTCGTCCGACCGCACGCGCCACCCCGGTTCTCGCGCCGTCGATCACGTCCGCCGGTGAACCTAACCAACGGGGTTCCGCGGGCGGTGCGGTTTCCCGGTTCCTCCCGGAATCGCAACCTCCCCACTCGAACGGGGGACGCTAGGTCGTGCGGTGCGGGGTAGTCCGGAAGCAGCGCGCATCGGCACGGGGCGCGCACCGGACACGGGTCCTCCGGAGGTGGTTCCCCATGAAGGCAGTCGTCTACCGAGAACCGTTCGCGGTCGCCGTCGACGAGGTCGACCGACCGGCCATCCAGCACCCCGGCGACGTGATCGTCCGCGTCACCTCCACCGCGATCTGCGGCTCCGACCTGCACATGTACGAAGGCCGCACCGCCGCCGAACCGGGCATCGTGTTCGGCCACGAGAACCTCGGCATCATCGACGAGGTCGGCGACGGGGTCGTGAGCCTCAACCGGGGCGACCGGGTCGTGATGCCGTTCAACGTCGCCTGCGGGTTCTGCACGAACTGCACGGCCGGGAACACCGCGTTCTGCCTCACCGTCAACCCCGGCTTCGCGGGCGGCGCCTACGGCTACGTCGCGATGGGTCCGTACACCGGCGGGCAGGCCGAATACCTGCGGGTGCCGTTCGCCGACTTCAACTGCCTGGTGCTGCCGCCGGACTCCAGCAAGGAGTCCGACTACGTGCTGCTGGCCGACATCTTCCCCACCGGCTACCACGGCTGCGAGCTCGCGCAGGTCGCACCGGGCGAGACCTGCGCGGTCTACGGCGCCGGGCCGGTCGGGCTGATGGCCGCCTACTCGGCGCTGCTGCGCGGCGCGTCCCGCGTGTTCTGCGTCGACCGCATCCCGGAACGGCTCGCGAAGGCCGAGGAGATCGGCGCCATCCCCGTCGACTTCAGCGCGGGCGACCCCGTCGAGCAGATCAAGGACCTGACGGAGGGCGTGGGCACCGACAAGGGCGTGGACGCCGTCGGCTACCAGGCGCACACCGCCGACGCGGGCACCGAGGAACCCGCCGTGGTGCTCAACTCGCTGATCCACACCGTGCGCCCCACCGGCAGGCTCGGCGTCCCCGGCCTGTACGTGCCCGCCGACCCCGGTGGCCCGGACGACAACGCCAAGCAGGGCATGCTGCTGGTCGCCATCGGGAAGATGTTCGAGAAGGGCCAGGTCGTCGGCACCGGGCAGTGCAACGTGAAGCGCTACAACCGGCAGCTCCGCGACCTGATCACCGCGGGCCGGGCGGCGCCGAGCTTCGTGGTCTCGCACGAGCTGTCGCTGGCCGAGGCGCCGGACGCCTACCGCAAGTTCGACCAGCGGATCGAGGGCTACACCAAGGTCGTCCTGCACCCGTGACGGCGGCCGCGCCGGCTCCCCGCCCCTCGGGGACCGGCGCGATCCGGCGCACATCCGCCGGTCTCCGCCGCCGCCCGCGGCACACCCGGCCGTTAGTGTCCACGGCCATGGACGTTCGGGTCGTGGACCACCCGCTGGCGAAGTCGAGGCTCTCGACGATGCGCGACGCGCGCACCGAGAACGCGGCATTCCGCGCAGCGCTGCAAGAACTCACCCTCATGCTGATCTACGAGGCGACCCGCGACGCCGAAGTCGCCGAGGCGCCGATCCACACCCCGGTGGCCCGCACCACCGGCTACCGGCTGGCGAACCCGCCGCTGCTGGTGCCGGTGCTGCGCGCCGGGCTCGGCATGGCCGACCAGGCGCACCGGCTCATCCCGGAGGCGCAGATGGGCTTCGTCGGGCTCGCCCGCGACGAGGAGACGCTGCAGCCGACGCCGTACCTGGAATCGCTGCCGAAGGACCTCTCCGGCCTCCCGGTGCTGGTGCTGGACCCGATGCTGGCCACCGGCGGTTCGATGCTGCACACCATCCGGCTGCTGGTGGAGCGCGGTGCCACCGACGTGACCGCCATCTGCACGCTCGCGGCGCCGGAGGGCGTCCAGCACCTGGCGGACTCCGGCCTGCCGCTGCGCGTCGTGACCGCCAGCGTCGACGAACGGCTCAACGAATCCGGCTACATCGTCCCCGGCCTGGGCGATGCGGGGGACCGCGAGTACGGCGCGGTGTGACCCGGACGCTGCTTGGACCGGGTGGTATCAGCGAGATACCATCCGGTCCATGGCCATGACGCTGCGGCTGACCGACGAGGAGAGCGCTCGGCTGGCGGAGCTCGCCGCCGCCGAAGGCCGCTCCAAGCAGGAGATCGTGCGCGCCGCGCTCGCCGAACGGTGGGCCCGGCAGCGCAAGGACCAGCAGCTCGGCGAGGTCGTGCAGCGGGTGCTGCCGCACTACCGGGGATTGCTGGACGAACTCGGACCCGCATGATCGATCATTGATCGGTGCTGGTCTACCTCGACGCTTCCGACCTGCTGCTGCTCGCCACCGCCGTCACCCGGGGTGACCTGGTGGTCCGGGACAGCGGCCTGCTCGACTCGGCCGCCTACCGGCCGCGGGCCGAAGTGCTCGGCGTTCCCGCCTACGAGACGTTGTGGCTGAAGGCGGCCGCGCTGCTGGACTCGCTGGTGCGCACCCGGCCGCTGGTCGAGGGCAACTGGCGGCTCGGCTGGGTCGCCGCGGTCGCGATGTGCGACGTCAACGGCTGGTGGATCGACGCGGACGAGGCCGAGGCGCTGCAGCTGGTCCGCGACGTGGGCCGGGACCACCGGGAGGTCGCCGAGATCGCCGACTTCCTGGAGCGCTCCGCCAAGCCCAAGGGCTGATCACGGCCGCGGGTGTTCCTGGAGTGTTCGCCCGAGCGATCTCGGGTGTTTCGCCCGTTTCGTGGCACGCTGGACCGGTGGCTCACCGAAGATCCGCCGTCGCGACCGCGCTGCTGGGCGGAGCGGTCGCGGGGGTCTGCTACCGCAGCGTCCGCACCGTGCGCCAAGTCCGTTCGCTGGTCCCGCTGCACGAGGCGCCACCGGAACCGGGCGTGCTCCCGGCCGCGGTGACCGTCGTGGTGCCCGCCCGCGACGAGGCCGCCGTGATCGACGACTGCCTGCGCGGCATCCGCTCCCAGACCTATCCGGACCGGGATCCGGCCGCGCTGCGCGTGGTCGTCGTCGACGACGGCTCCTCGGACGGGACCGGCGAGCTCGCCCGCGCGCACGCCGCCGCCGACGAGCGGGTGCGGGTGGTGCGGGTGGCAGGCCCGCCGCCGGGCTGGGCGGGCAAGGTGCACGCGATGCACGTCGGCGTCGAGGCCGCCGGGCCGCCCAGCGCGGGGGAGTGGCTGCTGTTCGTGGACGCGGACACGGTGCTCGCCCCCGACCTGCTGAGCAGGCTGCTGGCCACCGCCGAAGCCGTGGACGCCGACCTGGTCTCCACCCCGGGCGGGCCGCCGCCGCGGCGCTCGGCGGCCTGGCCGCTGCTGATGCCGCCGGGGCTGCAGATGATCGGGGAGAACGCGGCGCCGGACGGGCGCGGGGCGAAGGCCTTCGCCATCGGGCACTGCATCCTGGTGCGCCGCTCGCACTACGAGAAGATCGGCGGCTGGGAGTCGATGGCCGCGCTGCGCAACGAGGACATCGCGCTCGCCACCTCGGTCCGCGACCACGGCGGGACCACGCGGATGGTGGACGGGCTGGACCACGTGACGACCACCGGCATGGACCCGTTCGCGCAGGGCTGGGCGTCGTTCCGGAAGAGCTTCGTGGCGGGAACCCGGCAGTCGGTGCCGGTGCTGCTGGGCGGCGGGCTCGGCCAGGTCGCCCTGTCGCTGGCCGCACCGGCCGCGGTCGCGCTGGGCCTCCGGCGCAGGCGGCCGCTGCTGGCCGCGGCCGGGGCCGTCGGCTGGGTCGCGCAGGGCGTCGCGCACGCGCACACCGCGCGCTACATGCGGGCCGGGCCCGAGTGGGCGCCGCTGGCGCCGTTCACCGGCGCGCTGTTCGGCGGGGTGCTGCTGGACGGGGCGGTCCGGGTGCTGCGCGGGACCGCGTCCTGGAAGGGGCGCCGCAGCGGGGGCTGACGCCCAGGTGTGGCCCGCTCCGCGGAACGGGCCACACGGTGGGGGATTCCGTCAGAGATCAGTCTTCGACGTGATCCGATTCGTGCTTACGGAGGGCGAGTGGCGCGCCGGCCAGGTCCTCTTCGTTGCAGAGCAACTTCAGTTCGTAGTACGGCGCACCTTTGCGGTCGTCGTAGTCCAGGTGGACTGCGATGACGTCCACGGCCTCGCCCAACCAGGACTGCGCTTCGCGCAGCCAGCGGGCGGACCGTTCCAATGCGGACGGCAGATCGTCGTCGCGGAACTCGACCGGCCGGTAGGGCACCCCGTGCACCTGGTCCCCGGGATGTTCGGGCTGGGGCAGATCAACGGAGACACCGGAGTCGTCGAGTTCGAGTTCGATCGTTTCCTCACTCACCGTGAAAGGGTAACGCGTGGCCGGTGACCTGGTCGAATGTCGGTGCGGTGAGCGGTCGGCCGACGTCAGGGCAGGCTCTGCCGCGGAGGCGGTGCGCTGGTCGGCCCGGTCACCGGGCGATGTGCGGGAGGGACGCCCCGAACTCGACTCGACAGTTGAGGGAAGGCGGGTCATCGCCCAGGGCGCCCCGTTCGCCGCACGGGTGCGCGTCCCGGCGACGCAGATCACCTTACCGGGTGATCCGCGATCAAGATCAACAGGGGGGTTTCCGGCCCTGTCAAAGGAAAATCTCCGCGCACCGGCCCACCCGGGTGCAGATCACCCGCACGCCCCACCCCCTCGCGCAAGATCCCAGCCCCCACCACACCGCGACGAGCCCCGCATCCGAACGAGCACACCGGGTCACCCGCGCCTGTCCGCGGCGAAGCCGATGAGCAGCGACCACGCACGCAGCCCGGCCACCCGCGGGTTCTCAGTTGCCTCCTCGCGAGGACAGCGTTTTCGCATGCGGAGCCACCTGCGAAAACGATCCCGCAGCGAGGAAGCAGCTGAGCGTTCCGCCACCCGCCCCGCCTCGCAGCACGGGAGGAGCAGGGAACTCAATCAGGCATCAACCCGGCGGCGAGGGTCGCTCCCAGTTCCCAGCACGCCGAGAGCCCTGCCGCGTCGGGCGTCCCGGACAGCACCACCGGCTCGGCGACCTGCTGCCACGACAGCCCCGAAGTGATCGTCGTGATGGCCCGCAGCGCGCCCTCGGTGCCTTCGTTCCCGTGCACCCAGCAGCCGAACGGGCGTCCCGCGGTCGAGTCCAGGCACGGGTAGTAGACGGTGTCGAAGAAGTGCTTCAACGCCCCGCTGATGTAGCCGAGGTTCGCCGGGGTCCCCAGCAGGAACCCGTCCGCGGCCAGCACGTCGGAGGCGGTCGCCGCCAGCGCGGCGGTGCGCACCACCTCGACGTCCTCGATCTCGTCGGTGGTCGCCCCGGCCACGACCTGCTCGAACATGGCCTGCATCCCGGGTGAGGGCGTGTGGTGCACGATCAGCAGTCTGGGCATCGTCGCCTCCGTTCTCGGGTCAGGGGTGGTCTTGGACGAGGGCGGTGACGGCGGCGTCGAGGCGGGCGAGGCGGTCGTCGGCTCGCCGCTTCGCCGCCGGGAGGTCGCCGTCCGCGGCTTCCACGACCTGGAAGTAGCACTTGAGCTTCGGTTCCGTGCCGGACGGGCGCACCACGAGCCGCAGCCCGCCCGAGCCGGTGATCACCAGCGCGTCGGTGTCCGGCAGCAGGTCCTGCACCCGCACCGCGGTGCCGAGCAGTTCGGCGGGCGGTTCGGCGCGCAACCGGCGCATGGTCGCGGCGATCACGTCGAGGTCGGTGACGCGCACCGAGACCTGGCCGGTGCGGTGCACGCCGTGCTCGGCGGAGAGCTCGTCGAGCAGGTCCGGCAGGTCGCGGCCCCGGTCCCGCAGCGTCGCGGCCAGGTCGCAGGCCAGCACGGCCGCCGAGATGCCGTCCTTGTCCCGCACCCGGTCCGGGTCCACGCAGTGCCCGAGCGCCTCCTCGTAGGCGTAGACGAGCCCGGTGCCGCTGCCGTCACCGGAGCGCACCAGCCACTTGAACCCGGTGAGCGTCTCGTCGTAGCGCGCGCCGTGCTTGCGGGCGAGGGAGCGCAGCATGGTCGCCGAGACGATCGTGGTGGCCACCAGCGGATCGGGGTGGGCGTCCCGGTCGAGCCCGGCCAGGACGTGCTCGCCGAGCAGCACGCCGGTCTCGTCGCCGCGCAGCATCCGCCAGCCGTCCCGGTCGCGGACGCCCAGCGCGCAGCGGTCCGCGTCCGGGTCGAGGGCGATCGCGAGGTCCGCGGAGACGTCCGCGGCCAGCGCCAGCAGCAGGTCGGTCGCGCCGGGCTCCTCCGGGTTCGGGAAGCCGACGGTGGGGAAGTCCGGGTCCGGTTCGGCCTGCTCGGGGACCCAGTGCACGTCGGTGAACCCGGCGAGCTCCAGCGCCTCCTGCAGCGTCCGGGCGCCGACGCCGTGCAGCGCGGTCGCCGCCACCCGCAGCGCGCGCGCCGTGCCGTGCGGCAGCGCCGCCACCGGCGCGAGGTAGTCGGCCGAGGCCCGCTCGTGCACCGGGTGGCCCGGCCGGCGCGGCACCTCGTTCGCGGGCGGGCTGTCCGCGATGCACCGCTCGATCTCCGCGTCGGCGGGGCCGACGAGCTGCGTGCCGCCGGCGAGGTACAGCTTGTACCCGTTGTCCTGCGGCGGGTTGTGCGAGGCGGTGACCTGCACTCCGGCGACGGCGCCGAGCGAGCGGGCCGCGTGCGCGAGCACCGGGGTGGGCAGGGCACCGGGCAGCACCCGCACGTCGTACCCGGCGGCCGCGAACACGTCGGCGGTGTCCGCGGCGAACTCAGCGGACCCGTGCCGGGCGTCGCGGCCGACCACGACGGTCCCGCCACCGAGGCCCTGCTCGGTGAGCCAGCGGGCCACGCCCCAGCTGGTGCGCACGACCACGGCCCGGTTCATGCCGTTCGGCCCGGCCCGGACGGGGCCGCGCAGCCCGGCGGTGCCGAACGTCGGCATCCCGGACGTGCGCTGCGCCAGGTCGGCGGCCGCGGCCGGGTCCCCGCCGGTGGCGGCGTCGAGGACCGCGGTCAGCTCGGCGCGCGCCGACTCGTCGACGTCCGCGTCGATCCAGGCCCGAGCGGCTTCCGCGCACCGGGGGTCGAGGTGCTGTGTGGTGACCACGACGTCACTTCCTTCGCTGGTGGACCGGCCGCAACCGGCTCGGCGCGTGCCCCGGCACGCAGATGATCTCGAAACGGCACCGCCCGAACAAGCCGACCCACGGCCGCCCGGGAGCGGCTGCGCACCTTCTTGCCCGGAAGCAGCGGAGCAGCGGCCCGGCACGCGACCGGCGCCGCCGCGGGTCCTCAGCGGCGTCCGCGGGCGGACGGCGTCGCCGGAGCCACCCGCGAGAACGATCCCGTAGCGGCGGCGCGGCGCGGCGTCCGCCACCCGCCCCCTCCGCGCCAGGCCCCGAGCAGGATCAAGCGGACTCGACGAGGGAGCGGAGCAGCTTGCCCATCCGGCCCGCGGACGCCTTCCCGGCCTCCAGCACTTCTTGGTGGTTCAGCGGTTGCCCGGACAGCCCGGCGGCCAGGTTGGTCACCAGCGACAGCCCGAACACCTCGGCACCGGCGGCGCGGGCGGCGATGGCTTCGGCGACGGTGGACATGCCGACGAGGTCGACGCCGGAGCCGCGCAGCATCCGGATCTCGGCCGGGGTCTCGAAGTGCGGGCCGGGCAGCCCCGCGTACACGCCTTCTTCGAGCGAGTCGTCGATCTGCCGGGCGAGACCGCGCAGCCGCGGCGAGTACAGGTCGGTGAGGTCCACGAAGTGCGGTCCGACGAGCGGGGAGCGCGCGGTGAGGTTGATGTGGTCGCTGATCAGCACCGGCTGCCCGACCGACATGCCTTCGCGGAGCCCGCCCGCGGCGTTGGTGAGCACGACGGTCCCGCATCCGGCGGCGACCGCGGTGCGCACGCCGTGCACCACCGAGTCCATGCTCTTGCCCTCGTACAGGTGGGTGCGGCCGAGGAAGACCAGCACCTGCTTGCCCGCGACCGGCACGGACCAGATCCGGCCGCTGTGCCCGCTGGCGCTCGGCGGTTCGAAGCCGGGCAGGTCGGACATGGTCACTTCGGCGGCGGGGGTGCCGATCTCTTCGGCGGCGGGCCGCCAGCCGGAACCGAGCACGACGGCGAGGTCGTGGTGGGCGGCGCCGGTGCTCTCGGCGAGGGCCGCCGCGGCGGCGCTGGCGGTGGCGAACGGGTCGGAAGCAGCAGAGGAAGTCACGAGCGCTCAGCGTAGTCATCTCCGCCGCGCCGTCATCCCGCTTCCGCCGCCGCCGACCGCTCGGGTGAGCGGCCCGCGGCCCGACCTGCTCGGACGTGCGGGCCGCGCACCCGGTGGCTCAGGAAGTGAGCTTGAAGCCGTTGAGCGATTCGTCGAAGAGCCGCTGGTTCTGGTCGGCGTCGGCGACCGGCGTGGTCACCCGCAGCACCCACAGGTCGTTGCCGCGGGGCATCAGCTGCGAGGTGGTGACGCGTTCGGAGCCCTCGACGGCCGGGCCGATCACGCCGCCCTGGCTGGCCGTGTAGCGCAGGTGCCGGTCGGTCTCGCCGCTGGTGGGGTCGGTGGCACCGGTGGGTTCGTCCTGCTGCACCCGGAAGGTCCCGTGCGCGCCCGCGGAGCGCTCCTGGAGCACGTCGACGTAGTCCTGCGCGGAGTGGCGGCCGTAGTAGCCCTCGAACCGCTCGACGGCGACCTCGGCGCTCCCGTCCGGGGAGATCAGGTAGACCACCATGCTCTCGCTGGGCTGGTTCCGGCTGCCGCGGAACACGTCCCAGCCCTCGGGGGCGGCGACTTCGAAGCCGCCGCCGCCGTTCTGGCTGCGCTTGGCCTCGTCGACGTAGCGGGCGAGCCGCGGGGAGGTGGGTTGCGGCGGCGCGGGGACGTCGAACTCGGGCAGCACCTCGCGTCCGGCGAGGGCGCGGGTCGCGGCGAACCCGCCCGCGGTGGAGGCGGCGAACAGCACCACGGCCGCGAGGCCCAGCGCGATGGCGCCCCAGGGGAACCGCCTGCGCGGCCGGGGCGGCGGCTCGCTGAGCATGAACGGCAGCGGGCCGGGGTCGGCGGCCAGCGGCGCGGGGCCGTCGTCGGCAGGGGCCTCGGCGGTGCCCGGCGAGGTGCTGGGGAGCTTGCGGACGCGCACGGTCGGCGCCTCCGGGTCGAGCAGCATCTCGAACGGCCGGGTGCCGGAGGGCGGCAGCAGCTGCTGCACGTGGCGGCGCACTTCCTGCGTGGTCATCCGCTGCGCCGGGTCCTTGACCATGAGCCCGGCGATGATCTCGCCGATCGGGCCGGGCCGGTGCGGGGCGGGGACCGGGCCGCGCACCACGGAGGTGATGGTGGCCAGCGGGTCGTCGTTCGCGCCGTACGGCGCGGCGCCCTCGGAGGCGGCGAACAGCGTCGCGCCCAGCCCCCACAGGTCGGCGGCGTCGGTGACCGCCTCGCCGGAGGCGATCTCGGGGGCGATGAACGCCGGGGTGCCGAGCATGATCCCGGTGCTGGTGATGGTGTGCTCGGAGACGTTGCGGGAGATGCCGAAGTCGCTGAGCTTGATCCGCCCGTCGTCGCCGATGAGCACGTTGCCCGGCTTCACGTCGCGGTGCACGATGCCCGCCCGGTGCGCGGCGTCGAGCGCGGCGGCCACGCCGTCGGCGACCAGCGCCAGCTGCGGGTCGGCGAGCGCGCCGTGCTCGGCGAGCACGGCGGCGAGGCTCTGCGAGGGCACCAGCTCCATGACGACGAACGGTTCGCCCTCGTGCCGGGCCACGTCGTACAGCGTCACCACGTTGGGATGGGTGACGAGGGCGATCGCGCGGGCCTCGCGCAGCGCGCGCTCCCGCAGTTCGGCGGCCTCGCCTTCGGGCATCCCCCTGGGCAGCAGCACTTCCTTGACCGCGACGGGCCTGCGCAGCAGTTCGTCGGTGCCCGCCCAGACGATGCCCATGGCGCCGCCACCGATGCGCTGTTCCAGCCGGTAGCGGTCGGCGATCAGCCGGTCGGCGCCTGCGGCGGCCTGTTCATCAGTCGTGGGCACCCGCTCATTCTCCATCCCGCGTCGTCGGGTCCGGTCGAAACCCGCTCGTTCAGCTGCCAACAGGGGAAATCACTCGGAGTGTTCAGTCGAGTCCGTTGGGCGGGACGGCGGTGTTACCGGTAGTGAAGTTTCCCACGTGGCCGGTGCCGGGCCGTGACCGCACCAGGTGCCCAAGATTATTTCGAGACAACGAAAAAACCGCTCCGACCGGCACCGTCGACCGCCACGGCGGTGCGGCGCGGAATTATGACCAGTCGGGGCGATTCGGATAAGTTGGGCGCGGCCGGGACCACCGCCAGCGGGAGCAAACCGTTCGGCGACCCCGTCACGCACCGCTCGTCATCCGCCCCTCGGGCGGGTCGGCGGGAGTGCCCGAAGGCCCCATCGGACCCCCGGTGGGGCCGCGCGATGGTGGGCGCAGCGTGAGTGACGAACAATTCCACGGGGTCGCCTGGTCCACGGTCTGATCACCGGCTCGCCGAGGAGGTGCCCTTGTCCGCGTTCGTCCTCGTCCACCTGCTGGTGGCTCTGGCGTTGCCGATCGTAGCCCGGCGCAACACCGGGATGGCCTTCGCGATCGCCGCCCTGCCGCCGGCGGCCGCGCTGACCTGGGTGCTCGCCCGGTCGGGCGCGGTGCTCAGCGGGGACGCCATCGTGGAGGAGGTCCCGTGGTCGCCGCTGCTGGGTCTCGAATTCACCTTCCGGCTGGACGCGCTCGCGGTGCTGATGACGCTGCTGGTGTCCGGCATCGGGGTGCTGGTGCTGGTCTACGCGATCGGCTACTTCCACGCGGGCAGCGGTGACGCCCGCCGTTCCGCGCCGCTGCTGCTGACGTTCGCGGGCACCATGTTCGGGCTGGTCCTGGCCGACGACCTGCTCACCGTCTACGTCTTCTGGGAGCTGACGACGGTCTGCTCCTTCCTGCTGGTCGGGCAGGCGGGCATCAGCCGCGAGTCGCGGCGGTCGGCGCTGCAGGCGCTGATGATCACGACGATGGGCGGGCTGGTGATGCTGCTCGGCTTCGTCGTGCTCGGCGAGGCCGCGGGCACCTACCGGATCTCGGAGATCATCGCCGAGCCGCCGGGCGGCACCCCCGCCGCCGTCGCCGCCTCGCTGATCCTCGTCGGCGCGCTCACCAAGTCGGCGCAGGTGCCGTTCCACAACTGGCTGCCGACCGCGATGGTCGCGCCCACCCCGATCAGCGCCTACCTGCACGCGGCCTCGATGGTGAAGGCCGGGGTGTTCCTGGTGGCCCGGCTCGGCCCGGTGTTCGTCGGGGTGCCCGAGTGGTGGGTGCCGACCGCGGTGTTCGGCCTGGTCACGATGGTCTTCGGTGGCTGGCGGGCGCTGCACGAGACGGACCTGAAGAAGCTGCTCGCCTACGGCACCGTCAGCCAGCTCGGCTTCCTGATGGTGCTGGTCGGGCAGGGCACCTACGCGGCCGCGCTGGCCGGGGCGGCGATGCTGCTGGCGCACGGCATGTTCAAGGCGACCTTGTTCCTCGTCGTCGGCATCGTCGACCACCAGACCGGCACCCGGGACGTGCGGGAGCTGTCCGGGCTGGGGCGGCGGATGCCCGCGCTGGCGACCATCGCGGCGCTGGCGGTGGCCTCGATGGCGGGCCTGCCGCCGATGCTCGGCTTCCTCGGGAAGGAGGCCGCGTTCGGCGCGTTCCTGGAGGAGGGCGGCGGCACCGGGCTGCTCATCGACCTCGTGCTGCTGCTCGGCTCGGTGTTCACCGTCGCCTACAGCGCGCGGATGCTGTGGGGCGCGTTCGCCCGCAAGCCGGGCGTGGCGCCCACCGCCGGGAAGCAGCCCGGCGCCGTGCTGCTGGTGCCCGCGGCGATCCCCGCGTTCGCCGGGGTGGTGCTCGGCATCGGGTACCCGCTGACCGACGAGCTCGCCGGGTCCTACGCGGCCGTGTTCGGCGTCGGTGCCGACGCGCCGCACCTGGTGCTCTGGCACGGCTTCGAGCTGCCGCTGCTGTTCTCGGTGATCGCGGTCGCCGCCGGGCTGTGGGTGCACTCGGTGCGCACCCCGCTCACCGCGCTGCGGGCCAGGCTGCCGAAACCGCTGGACGCGCAGCGCGGCTACGAGCGGATCATGGCGCTGCTGGAGCGCACCGCCGTCGGCGTCACCGGCCGCACCCAGGTCGGTTCGCTGCCGACCTACCTGGCGATCATCCTGCTCACCGTGGTCGCCGTCCCCGGATCGGTGCTCGTCTACCACGCGCACGTGCCCGCGGACATGGCGCTGCACCACAACCTGCTGCAGATCCCGCCCGCGATCCTGGTGGTGATCGCGGCGATCGCGGTGGTGCGGGCGAAGCGGCGGCTCACCGCGGTGCTGCTGGTCGGCGTGATCGGCTACGGCATCGGCGGGCTGTTCATCGTGGACGGCGGGCCGGACGTGGCGCTGGCCCAGTTCCTGGTCGAGACGCTCACCATGGTCGCGTTCGTGTTCGTGCTGCGGCGGCTGCCCGCCCGGTTCACCAAGGGCGACGCGGCGCGGTCGCTGCGCTGGCCGAAGCTGGCGCTGTCGGTGGCGGGCGGCGTGGTGATCGCGCTCGGCGCGGTGCTGTTCAGCGCGGCGCGGCAGCGGCCGCCGGAGGCCAGCGCCGAGTTCATCGCGCAGTCCGAGTACGGCGCCGGGGCCACCAACATCGTCAACGCGATCCTCGTCGACTTCCGGGCGTTCGACACCGTCGGCGAGATCTCCGTGCTCGCCGTCGCCGCGACCGGCGTCGCCAGCCTCGTGCTGGCCTCCCGGTTCGACCGCAGGCGCCGCAGCTCCCGCGGCGCGCAGGCGTCGGCCCCCGCGGAACGCCCCCAGGTCGTGCTCAGCGGCAACGGGAACGGGAGCGGGAACGGGCGGAGCCAGGAGGAGGAACAGGCATGACCGACCCCAGGATCACCGCCCCCCGCAACGGGGAACGCCGCGGCGTGCCGTGGACCGGGTGGGACGCGCCGCGGGAGCGCTGGCTGCTGTCCGGCTTCCCCCGCGACGGCCGGGAACGGGCCGTGCTGCTCGAACTCGCGGCCCGCATCGTGTTCCCGACCGTGCTGGTGCTGTCGATCTACCTGCTGTTCGCCGGGCACGACCGGGCCGGCGGCGGGTTCAGCGGCGGCCTCGTCGCCGGGCAGGCGTTCGCGCTGCGCTACCTCGCAGGCGGCCGGATGGACGACAGCGCGATCATCTCGCTGCGGCCGCCGGTGCTGATCGGGCTCGGGCTCACCATCGCCACCCTCACCGGGTTCCTGCCGCTGCTGTTCGGGCACGAGCTGCTCGAAAGCGCCATCTTCAAGATCGCCGTCCCGCTGCTGGGCGAGATCAAGTTCGTCTCCAGCATCCTGCTCGACATCGGCGTCTACCTGCTGATCATCGGCGTGGTGCTGGACCTGCTGCGCACGCTCGGCTCCGGGGTGGAGACCGACGCGGTCGCGGCGGAGAGGGGACAGGCATGACCGCCAACCTCACCGTGAACCTCACCATGGCCGTGGTGCTGGCGACGCTGTACTCCGCGGGGTTCTACCTGCTCATGCAGCGCTCGCTGATGCGCATCCTGATCGGCACGGTGATCGTCGGGCACGGCGCCAACCTGCTGCTGCAGCTGGCGGGCGGGCCGCCCGGGCGGGCCCCGATCCTCGGCGACGCGGCGCCGGAGCAGATGACCGACCCGCTGCCGCAGGCGATGGCGCTGACCGCGATCGTGATCACCTTCGCGCTCACCACCTTCCTGCTCGCGCTCGCGTACCGCTCGTGGGTGCTGCTCGGGCACGACGAGGTCCGCGACGACGTCGAGGACCGCCGGATCCGGCGGCTGGAGCGCAGGCTCGCCGAATCCGAGGACGACAAGGCGAACGAAGACGAACTCGAACGGGAGGCCACTCAGTGACGGTCCTCGTGGCCCTGCCCGTCCTGCTGCCGCTGGCGGCCGCCGGGATGTCCCTCGCCCTGGGCCGGTTCGCCGACTTCCAGCGCATCATCGGCCTGGTCGTGCTCGCCGCGATCATCGTCGACGCCGGGTTCCTGCTGTACCTCACCGACCGCACCGGTCCCGTCGTGCTGCAGCTCGGCGGCTGGGCGGCGCCCGCGGGCATCACGCTGATCGCGGACCGGCTGTCCGCGCTGCTGCTGGTGGTCTCGGCGGTGGTGACCTTCGCGGTGCTGATCTACTCGATCGGGCAGCGGCTCACCGACTACGGCCGGGAACGGGCCAGCACCACGTTCCACCCGATGTACCTGGTGCTGTGCGCCGGGGTGTCGCTGGCCTACCTCGCGGGCGACCTGTTCAACCTGTTCGTCGCGTTCGAGATCATGCTGTCCTCCTCGTACGTGCTGATCACGCGGCGCACCACGGCCAGCCGGGTGCGCGCGGGCATGACCTACGTGATCGTCAGCCTCACCTCGTCGCTGCTGTTCATCACCATGATCGGGCTGGTGTACGCGGCGACGGCCACGGTGAACCTCGCCGACCTCGGCGGGAAGGTGGCGCTGCTGCCCGAAGGCCTGCAGGTGGCGCTCGGGCTGATGATGGTGATCGTGTTCGGGGTGAAGGCGGCGATGGTGCCGCTGCACTTCTGGCTGCCGGACAGCTACCCGACCGCGCCCGCCCCGGTCACCGCCGTGTTCGCCGGGCTGCTCACCAAGGTCGGCATCTACGCGCTGATCCGCACCCAGACCCTGGTGTTCAGCCACGACCGCAGCTGGACGCTGATGCTGGTGATCGCGCTGGTCACCATGCTGGTCGGGGCGCTGGGCGCGCTCGCGCAGAACGACCTCAACCGGATGCTGTCGTTCCTGCTGGTCAGCCACATCGGCTACATGCTGTTCGGGCTCGGCGTCTACGACGTCATCGGGCTGACCGGCGTGATCCTCTACGTGGTGCACCACATCACCGTGCAGGCCACGCTGTTCCTGGTCAGCGGGTTGATCACCCGGCACACCGGCACCGTCGCGCTGAGCCGGATGGGCGGGCTGGCGAAGGCCGCGCCGATGATCGCGGTGCTGTTCGCGCTGCCCGCGCTGAGCCTCGCCGGGGTGCCGCCGTTCTCCGGGTTCGTCGCGAAGCTGGCGCTGCTGCAGGCGGGCATCGGCGCCGGGACCTGGTCGGCGTACGTGGTCACCGCGGGCACGATCCTCACCAGCCTGCTCACGCTGTACGCGATGGCGCGGGTGTGGACCAGGGCGTTCTGGGGGCAGGTCCGCGCGCCCGAAGCCGACCCCGACCCGGACGACGAGCTCGTCGTCGGCACCGGGAACTCCACCCGCCCGATGGTCGCCGCCACCGGGGTCCTGGTCACGGCCAGCGTGGTCATCGCGCTCGTCGCCGGGCCGCTGGCCGGGGTCAGCGAGCGGGCCGCCGACGACCTGATGCAGGGCACGACCTACCGCGAAGCGGTGCTGGGAGGTGCGCGATGACCACGCCGGCCCGACGAGCGCTGCGCAGGCTGCCGCTGGTGCTGTGGCTGACGGTCGTGTGGATCCTGCTGTGGGGCACCCTCGACCTGGGCACCCTGGTGTTCGGCCTGCTGGTGGCGCTGCTGGTGACGACCGTGTTCCCGCTGCCGCCGGTCACCACGCACATGGTGGTGCGGCCGCTGTCGATGCTGCGGCTGGTCTGCTACCTGGCGGTGGACCTGGTGGTGTCCACGGTGCGGGTGTCCTGGCAGGCGATCCGGTACGGGCCGCGGACCAGCGCGGGCATCGTGCAGGTGACGCTGCTGACCGATTCGGACCACCTCACCGCGATGGTCGCCAACGCGGTGTCGCTGGCGCCCGGCAAGTTCGTCATGCAGATCGATCGGGCGCACCGCATCTGCTACGTGTACGCGCTCGGGATGCGCGCCGGCGGCGAGGACCTGGTGCGGCGCGAGGTGCTGGCGCTGGAGCGGCGCATCGTCCGGGCCGTCGGCTCCGCCGCGGAGCTGGAGCTCGTCGGCCGCATCGAGCGGTCCACCGAGGTCGAGGGGAAGGAGGACGCCTGATGGACGTCGTGTTCGTCGTGACCTTCGCGCTGCTGTGCCTGGCGGCGCTGCTCGCGCTGATCCGGATGATCCTGGGCGCGTCGACGCTGGACCGCATCGTGGCGCTGGACGTCATCGTCACGCTGATCGTGGCCGCCACCTGCGTGAGCATGGGCTGGCTGCGGGACGGCTCGAACATCGCGCTGCTGACCACGTTCGCGCTGCTGGCCTTCATCGGTTCGACCAGCGCGGCCCGCCTCGTCGAGAAGAAGGAGCCGTACCGGTGAGCGTGCTCGACGTGATCTCCGCGTGCTGCCTGGTGCTCGGCGCGCTGTCCTGCCTGCTCGGCTCGATCGGGCTGCTGACGTTCCCCGACGTCACCGCCCGGCTGCAGGCCGCGACGAAACCGCAGACGCTCGGGCTGATCCTGGTGCTGATCGGCACCGCGCTGCAGCTGGACTTCCACTACTCGCTGGCGCTGGGGCTGGTCGCGTTGTTCCAGGTGCTCACCGCGCCGGTGCTGGCGCAGCTGGTGGGGCGCGCGGCGTACCGGACCGACAGCATCCGCCAGGAGAACCTGGTCGTCGACGAGATGGGCGAGCGCATCGGCCGCGAATCCGACCGGCCTTGATCCGCCCGCGTGCGCTGCGGGTACCGTTCCGCCCGGAGAGGTTGTGCGCCCGCGCAGTGTTCTCCCCCACACCCGATCAACCCGGGTGATCGGCCCCGCGTCCCACGGACGACGAGGCGGCACAGGCAACGAGGGAGCACTCATGCGCGTCGGACCGGTGGCCGGAGCGGTGATCGCGGGGCTCTGCCTCGCCGGGTGCGGGGGCGCCCCCGAGGCCGCGCCCGGCCAGGACCCCCCGGCCGTGGTCACGCTGCCCAAGCCCATCTCGCCGCCGGCCGCGGGCGCGCCCACCAGCGCGACCCCGCCCGATCCCGCGGTGAGCACCACCGCGACCACCGGCCGCACCACGAAGAACACCAGCACGCCGGACGACGAACCGACCTCCGCCGCCGACGAGACGAGCACCGAACCCGACCGCGGGGACGTCGCCTGCGGCACCATCACCAACAAGGCGGGCACCAGCTACCAGCTGTTCGCCGGGCGCAATGACGCCGGTGCGGTGCTCAGCTGCGGGGAGGCCGATCGGGTGATGACCAAGTACCTCTCGCTGCCCCGCGACGAGTACCAGGGCAGCGGCAGGTTCGCGAACTTCGAGGACTACGGCTGCGCCAGCACCCCGACGGACCGGACGAAGTCGCAGTGCGCCACGTCCGACGGCAAGTCGTCCTACATCACCGACTGACACCATGTTGCGACGATCCGGGCATCCTGCCGCGCGCAGCGGCGAGCACCCCCGGCTCTGTGATCAAATGACCTGGTGCGGCGGTCGTCGCCGCGAAGCGCGGAAAGGTGTGGAGTGCTGATGGCACGCATGGGGCGACTGCTCGCGGTCCTGACGCTCGGCGGGGTTCTGCTGTTCTCGCCCGCGGCCGGTGGCGCCGCCCCAGCGGAGGCCGCCGCGGCTCCCGTCGCAACCGCCGCGGTCCTCGCGCAGGCGCCGCCCGGGCCCGATCTGACCGGTGACCGCCAGAACGCGGCCGAGGACAAGCAGCGGCTCATGACCGGTATCGCCGGGATGGTGCTCATCGCCGCGGTGCTGCTCTCGCGGAAGGCGCGCAAGCGACCGGTCTTCAGCTTCAAGTGGAAGCGATAGGGATTTCCCTCGCCGAACCGACCGGGAAAAAGGGCAACGCGGTCGGTTTTCGGCATTCTTTTCGAAGATTTCGCGCTATGGCCTAGACCTGGCGGGCTAACCTGTGGGATTTTCACAACTGCACGGGTTGTGCGCGCCGCTCCGGGCGTGCCGCGCGCTCCCGGCAGGACGGTTCGACACTTGGGGTTCGCGCCCCTCGCAGACGTGGGCCGGCACCGGGAAGCCCCCCGACCGGTGCCGGCCCACACCCTACTTCCGGGTGATCGCCCGCAGTACCGTCCGACCGGGTGGAATATCCACTGCGGAATCCCCGTCGCGGATGTTCCCGCTGGGCACGGCCCGCGGAATTGCGGAACGGGTTTTCGTCGCCGGAGCGGCCCGGCGCTCACTTGGAATTCGCGGAAGAAGTTGACGGTGAAACTTCTACTCCTCGGCTGAACACGCGATGCCGCTGAGCGCAATCCGCCGACCGGCTGGCGGTTCGGGACGTCGACTCCGGGTTCCCGGCCCGTCCGGTCGTGCAGGATGGTCGGCACATGAACCAGGACCCCGCCGCCGACACCGCGCTCCGCTCCGAAACCCGCGCCACCTGCCGGGAGATCGTCCGACGCCACGAGCGCGCACTCGTCGAGCTCGCCCGCGGGCTGCACGCCGAGCCCGAGACCGCCTTCGCCGAGCACCGCAGCGCCGCGAAGGTGCGCGAGCTGCTCGCGGCGCACGGGTTCGAGGTGACCGCGCCCGTCGCGGGGCTCGACACCGCCTTCACCGCCGACCGCGGCACCGGTGACCTGGTCATCGGCATCTGCGCGGAGTACGACGCGCTGCCCGAGATCGGCCACGCCTGCGGGCACAACATCATCGCCGCGGCCGCGGTGGGCGCCGCCCTCGCCCTCGCGGAGGTCGCCGACGCACTCGGCATCACGGTCCGCGTCATCGGCACCCCGGCCGAGGAGCTCGGCGGCGGCAAGGTGCTCATGCTGGAACGCGGCGCGTTCGACGGGCTCGCGATGGCGATGATGGTGCACCCCGGTCCGGACGAGGTCTGCGCGCCGCGCTCGCTGGCCATCAACGACCTCGAGGTGCGCTACACCGGCCGCGCCGCGCACGCGGCGGCCGCGCCCGAGCTCGGCGTCAACGCCGCCGACGCGCTCACCGTCGCGCAGGTCGCCATCGGGCTGCTGCGCCAGCACCTCGAATCCGGGCAGATGGTGCACGGTATCGTCACCTCGGGCGGTGCCGCGCCGAACGTCGTTCCCGCCCGTACCGCGGCGATGTACAACCTGCGCGCCGCCGAATCGGCCTCCTTGGAGCGCCTGGAGAACCGCATCCGGGCCTGCTTCGAGGCGGGAGCGACCGCGACCGGCTGCACCAGCGAGGTCGTGCAGATCTCACCGGTGTACGCCGAACTGTCCTGCGACGACGAGCTCTCCGAGGCCTACCGCGCGGCGATCACCGAGCTCGGCAGGGAACCGGTGCCGCGCGCCGAGCAGGCCGACCGGGTCATCGGCAGCACCGACATGGGCAACGTGTCGCAGCTGCTGCCCGCGATCCACCCGATGATCGCGCTGGACTGCGGCGACGCGGTGACCCACCAGGCCGAGTTCGCCGCCGCCTGCGCTTCGCCCTCGGCGGACCGAGCGGTGCTCGACGGTGCGGTGGCGATGGCCTGGACGGCGGTCGCGGCGGCCACCGACCCCGGCCTGAGATCGCGGCTCGCGAACTCGGCCGAAGACCGCCCGGGGCGGACCGGGAAGCACAACTCGGCCGGGCAGGGGGACGCCCCCGGCCCGGTGCGACGGCAACACACGTCGGGAGGCGTGGCGTGACGGTACTGGATTCACGCGGCCCCGAGCCGCGCAAGACACCGAACGACGGCGGATCGGGCATCGCAGCGGACGCCCGGCAGGCCGAACTGGGCGCCGGCCCGTCCGGCGAGCCGATCGGCGACGGCGGCGACACCATGTCCGGCGTGGAGGACCTCGGCGCCGGACGCGGCCCGGCCTGGCTCGACTCCTGGCTCGACGCCAACGCGGGGCAGGTGGTCGCCTGGCGGCGGCACATCCACGCGAACCCGGAGCTCTCCCGCGCCGAGCACGAGACCACCGCGTTCCTGTTCGACCGGCTCACCGGAGCCGGGCTGAGCCCGCGGGTGCTGCCCGGCGGGACCGGACTGCTCTGCGACATCGGCCCGGAGACCGGCCAGCCGCGGCGCACCGTCGCGCTGCGCGCGGACATCGACGCGCTGCCGCTGACCGAGGCGACCGGGCTGCCGTTCTCCTCGGGCACCGACGGGGTCGCGCACGCCTGCGGGCACGACGCGCACACCACGGTCCTGCTGGGCGCGGCGCTGGCGCTGGCGACCGCCCGGTCCGAACTGCCCGGACGCGTTCGGTTGATCTTCCAGCACGCGGAGGAGGTCATGCCGGGCGGTGCGCTGGACGTGCTGGCCGCGGGCGGGCTCGACGGGGTGGAGCAGATCTTCGGGCTGCACTGCGATCCGCGGCTGCCGGTCGGCCGGATCGGCGTGAAGTCCGGGGCGATCACCTCCGCCAGCGACCTGCTGGAGCTGCGGCTGAACTCGCCGGGCGGGCACACCTCGCGGCCGCACCTGACCGCGGACCTGGTGCACGCGCTCGGCACGGTGATCACCGGGCTGCCGACGCTGCTGTCCCGCCGCGTCGACCCGCGCACCGGCACCGTGCTGACCTGGGGCGCGGTGCACGCGGGGGAGGCGCCGAACGCGATCCCGCAGACCGGCGTGCTCACCGGCACGCTGCGCACCGGCGACCGCGGCACCTGGGCGGAGCTGGAACCGCTGACCAGGGAACTCGTCGCCGGGCTGCTGGCGCCGCTGGGCGTGGGCTTCGACCTGCAGCACCGCCGCGGCGTGCCGCCGGTGGTCAACGACGCCGCGAGCACCGAGCTGATGTCCGCGGCGATCCAGGAGGCGCTCGGCGAGCACGCGGTGACCGGGACCCCGCAGTCCTCCGGTGGGGAGGACTTCGGTTGGTACCTGGAGCACGTGCCGGGGGCGTTCGTGCGGCTCGGGGTGCGCTCCGGGCAGGCGCGGGCGCGGGACCTGCACCAGCCGACGTTCGACCTGGACGAGCGGGCGCTGCTGGTCGGCATCCGGGTGATGGTGGGGACGGCGCTGGCGGCGCTGACACGTTGACCTGCGGGAACGGCTCCGCCATCGGGTCTTCACCCGATCGAGGTGTATCTGTGCGGGGGTGCGCGGCCTCTTCAGGGCATGACCGCGAACCTGCGCACCGCCACCCGTGGCGGATCCGCCGCCCCCGCCGCCACTGATCGCGCCACCGAGCGCCCCGACCCGGTCGGCCCGCGCGCCGCTCCGGCCCAGCGCCACCGGGGTCGCTTCGCACCGAGCTGCGGACGACGACCAGGCGCCTCGCGGCACGGCGCGCTCACCCGTCCCGTCGCTGAGGAACTCCTCGGCGCGGACGGGCTGAGCGCCGAACTGGACGCGGGCCGCTGGGTCGAACCGTGGGGCGGCGTCGTGCTGCCCGCCCGCCGCGCCCGGGACCCGCTCGCGCGGGCCGAAGCCGCACTGCTGCGCGCCGGTCCGCACGCCGTGCTCACCGGGCCGACCGCCGCCGCGATGCACGGCTGCACCGAGGCGTTCGACGAGGCGGCCGTGCACCTCGCCGTGCCCTACCACCGCCAGCCCCGCTCGGTCCGCGGCCTGTCGATCAAGCAGATGTGCTTGCGCGAGTCCGAGGTGCTGGAACTCGACGGGCTGCGGGTGCACGCGCTCGAGATCGCGCTGGTCGAGATGCTCTGCACCGGGGAACGGCGCACCGCGCTGGCCTGCCTCGAACAGGCGCTGGCCGCACTGGGCCCGGCCGCAGCGCGGTTCCACGCCGTGGTGGCCGAACAGGTCGACCGCAGGCGGGACCGCCGCGGCACCCGGCGCGCCTGCGAACTGCTCGACCTCGCGCGGCTCGGCCCGTCCGGCGCGATCCCGGTCATCGCCCGCATCGAAGCCGCCGCCCCGCCCGCGACCGCGCTCGCCGGGCGGCCCGGAGGTGCGTCGTGAACGAGCTCCGCACCATCACACGAACGGCTGTGATGACCGCATCGGAATGCGTTATGTTCAGCGAGGAACCCGGTATTCCGGCCCGATCCGGCAGGTGCTCCCGCCGCGCCGATGCGCGGATTCGCCGGGGCCGCGGGACGAGGAGGACGCGAAGTGGCACGCAACGACGAGCGGTTCCCGGACCCGGCGCGGAGCTCGGCCCCCGTCCTGCCCGGCGGGACCGCGACCACCGGCACGGCGGAATCCCGCGCGGCGCTCGGCGAACCCGTCGAGCTGGTGCTGCTGGACGTGGGCGGGCCGGTCTACGACGACTCCTGGTACCGGGAAGCGCTGCTGCGGGCGACCTGCGAACTGGTCGCGGAGAACGGCGGGATGCTGCTCGAAGCGGAGTTCCAGCGCGTCTACGACGCGCGCAGGCAGTCCCAGGAGGGCTCGCTGCGGACCGCGATGGCCGAGCACTTCCTCCGCGACGGCGACCGGGAACGGCTGTCCGACCGCGCCGAGAGCTACTGGTTCTACCCGCCCGCCGCGCTGCACCCCGATGTGCTGCCCGCGCTGCGGCTGCTCTCCGAGCGCTGCTCGATCGCCGTGGTGGCCAACCAGCGGGCGCTGGTCGTGGACGCGCTGCGCCGCGACGGGGTGGCCCCGTTCATCGATCACTGGGCGATCTCGGAGCTGGTGGGGGCGGCCAAACCGGACCCGGAGATCTTCTGGCACGCGCTGAACCGGGCCGAGGTGCTGCCGCGGAACGCGGTGCACGTGGGCAACCGGCTCGACTCCGACGTGCGCGGCGCGCAACGGCTGGGGATGCGCACCATCTGGGTGGTGCGCGGCGAAGCACCGCCCGACCCGACCCCGGAACAGCTGGCCGAACCGGACATCGCGGTGTTCTCGCTGGCCGACGTGCCCGCCGCGGTGGAACGCCTGCAGCGGCCCCGGTAACCGGGTCAGGCCTCGGCGACCTCCACCGCGATCCCGCGCTCGCGCAGCTCCGCCAGCACGGGACGCGGGGTGGCGGCGTCCACCACGACCAGGTCGAACTCGGTCAGCGGAGCCAGCTCGTGCACCGCTCGCCGCTCGAACTTGGAGTGGTCGGCGAGCAGGACGCGGGTGGCGGCGGTGCGCATCAGCGCCCGCTTCACCTGCACGGACTCCTGCGACCGGTGCAGGCAGTGCCCGTCCACCACGGCCGTCGCCGACAGCAGCAGCACGTCCGAGCGCAAGGTGCCCGCCATGTCCGCGGTGTGCAGGCCGAAGAACGCGTCGTAGTCCGGGTGGTAGTCGCCGCCGAGCCCGATCACGTGCACGTCGTCCTCCTCCCGCAACCGGTTGATCACCGGGAGGAAGTGGGTGACGACGGTCAGCGGGGCCAGCCCGCCGAGCAGCTCGGCGACCGCGAGTCCGCTCGTGCTGTCGTCGAGCGCGACGACCTGGCCGGGGGAGAGGTGGCGCAGCGCGTGCCGGGCGATCGAGGACTTGGCCGCCGCCGCGTCGGACCGGCGGGCGCCGACCGACCTGGGCAGCAGCGAGCCCGGGGTGGAGGTGGCGCCACCGCGCACCTTGCGCAGCCAGCCCTGGCGTTCGAGCACGTCCAAGTCCCGGTGGATGGTCATGCCGCTGACGCCGTACGCCTCGACGAGCCGTTCGATGCGCACGGTGCCGTCGGCGAGCACCTCCTGCCGGATTCGCTCGCGCCGTTCGTGCTGGGACACCGCTCCGCTGACCTGGCCCACACCCACCTCACCACCGACGTGTGCCGTCGGTGTGATTATCACACGCGGGACGTGGAACTCAGGTCGCTCGGCGGTGCCGAGCGGATCACGGCCCGACGTTGCCGCAGGGGCGGGTGCGCAGCTTCGCCACGTAGTCCTCGGGTGCGCCCGCCGCCTCCGCGGCATCGGCCATCACGCCGAGGTAGCGGGCCGACGGCAGACCACCTTCGTAGGCGTCCAGCACGTACAGCCAGGCGAGCACCGGGCCGTCCAGGGTCTGCACCCGAAGCCGCAGCTTCTTGTGCATCGCCAGCTCGGCGCCCTCCCAGCGGTCGAGCTGCCGTTCGTCCTCGGGGCTGACGTCATACAGCACGGTGAAGACCTGCTCGCCGGGGTGCTCGACGATCGTCGCCAGCGCACCTTCCCAGCCGTAGTCCTCACCACCGAAGGTCAGCCGCCAGTCCATCAGCCAGCCCGTTCCCGCCAGCGGGGAGTGCGGGGCTCGCTCGGTCATCTGGGCCGGATCCATGTTGGACCCGTACGCGGCGTACAGCGGCACGCCCCACAGGGTAGCGATCGATGGGCCCGATGTCGGAGTGGACCGCGTCACCGCGGCGGGCGAGTCGCGGGCCGAACGCCGCGAACCGGCGGGTACCGCCCGAATCACCGCGAGCGGACGAGACATAGGGTGGTGGTGCCCACGAGGCTCGGAGTACGGAGGGACCGCGAAGTGACCCGCATCGTGATCATGGGAGGTGGGCCTGCCGGTTACGAGGCGGCCCTGGTCGCAGCGCAGAACGGCGCCGACGTGACGCTGGTGGAGCCGGACGGGCTCGGCGGCGCGTGCGTGCTCTACGACTGCGTCCCGTCCAAGACCTTCATCGCCTCGGCCGGCGCGCGGTCCGCGGCTCGCGACGTCCGCGAACTGGGCATCCGCAGCGACCCGGACGGCGTCGAGGTGGACACCGCCGTGGTGCACGGCCGGGTGAAGGGCCTCGCGCTGGCGCAGTCCGCCGACATCCGCGCCCGGGTGCGCCGCGAAGGCGTCAAGATCATCGCCGGGCGGGCGCGGTTCACCAACCCCGCGCACGGCATGGCCCAGCACCGCATCGGGGTGGACCGGGCCGACGGCGGTACCGAGGAGCTCGTCGGCGACGTGGTGCTCATCGCCACCGGAGCCACCCCGCGGGTGTTGCCGGGTGCGGTGCCGGACGGGGAGCGGATCCTCAGCTGGCGCCAGCTCTACGACCTCCCCGAACTGCCCGAACACCTGGCCGTGATCGGCTCCGGAGTCACCGGGGTGGAGTTCGCCTCCGCCTACACCGAGATGGGCGTCAAGGTCACGCTGGTCTCCAGCCGGGACCGGGTGCTGCCGCACGAGGACGCGGACGCCGCGGGCGTGCTGGAGGAGGTCTTCGCCGAGCGCGGGACCGAGGTCGTCAAGCACGCCAGGGCCGAACGGGTCGAGCGCACCGAGAAGGGCGTCGTCGTGCACCTCGCCGACGGCAGGCGAGTCGAGGCCAGCCACGCCCTGATGACCGTCGGCTCGGTGCCCAACACCGAGGACATCGGGCTGGACCGGGTCGGCCTGGAGACCGGCCGCGGCGGCTACGTCAAGGTGGACCGGGTGTCCCGCACCCAGGTCCCCGGCGTCTACGCCGCGGGCGACTGCACCGGGCTGCTGCTGCTCGCGTCCGTCGCAGCCATGCAGGGCCGGATCGCCATGTGGCACGCGCTCGGCGAAGGCGTCAGCCCGATCAAGCTCAAGACCGTCGCGGGCAACGTGTTCACCCACCCCGAGATCGCCACCGTCGGCATCAGCGCGCAGGCCATCGACAGCGGCGAAGTGCCCGCGCGGACCGTGACGCTGCCGCTCGCGACCAACCCGCGGGCGAAGATGGAAGGCCTGCGCCGCGGGTTCATCAAGATGTTCTGCCGCCCGCAGACCGGTGTGGTCATCGGTGGCGTGGTCGTCGCGCCGAACGCGAGCGAACTGGTGCTGCCGATCGCGTTGGCGGTGCAGAACCAGGTGACGGTGGAGAACCTGGCGAACACCTTCTCCGTGTACCCGTCGCTGTCCGGATCGCTCACCGAGGCGGGGCGCCAGCTCATGCGCCACGACGATCTGGACTGAGCGGTCGCCCCGGCCCGCTCCCGCGGCCTCGACGGCGGCGGGGCGGGCGCGGACCCTGGGAACGGGAGGCATCGTCATGCGGACACCGGTGCTGGTCTACGACGGGGACTGTGGCTTCTGCACCCGGAGCGTGCGGATCGCCGAGAAGCTGCCGCTGCGCGCGCGGATCGTGCCGTGGCAGGAAGCGGACCTGGCCGCGCTGCGCACCACCGAGCAGCGCGCCCGGCACGAGGTGCTCTGGGTGGGCGAAACCGGCCGGGTCGCCGGCGGCGCGGACGCGGTGGCCGCGCTGCTGCGGCACTGCGGGCTCCCGTGGTCGGTGCCGGGAGTGCTGCTGTCGCTGCCGGTGCTGCGCGCGATCGCCCGCTTCGGCTACCGCCGCATCGCCGCCAACCGGCACCGCCTGCCCGGCTCGACCCCCGCCTGCGCCCTCCCCGCAGACCAACGGCCTGGGACTTGATCGGGGCGGGGGCCGTCTCGTCCTGCGTGGGGGTCGGGTGGCGGAACCGCACTGCCTGTCTCGTTGCTGCTGTCGCGTAGTGCTCGGGTGGCGGAACCGCAGCGGCTTACTCGCTGCGGGATCGATGTCTGCTGTGTGTCCGGCACGTGGCGACATCGCTGTCCTCGCGAGGAAGCCGCTGAGAACCCGCGGCGGTGCGAGTTGCTCGGGTGGTGGCTGCTCAGCGGCTTCGCCGCTGACAGGAAACCGACGAGACCCGCCGGGCAGGTTCGGCGACGGGCAGCCAGCGGTTCCCCCGCTGCGGGATCGATTGCGCAGGTGGCTCCGCATGCGACATCGCTGTCCTCGTGAGGGAACCGCTGAGAACCCGCGGCGGGGCCGGTTGCTCGGGTGGTGGCTGCTCAGCGGCTTCGCCGCTGACGGGAAGACGACACCACTCGCCGCGGGGCCGCGGCTGATCAGGCCTGCCCGAGCCTGGATTCGACGATGTCGGCGGCCGTGCGGGCGCCGCCCGCTTCGTCGATCTCGTGGCGCATCGCCGCGGACCGGGCCAGCACGTCCGGATCGGTGGACACCCGGTGCAGCGCCGCCCGCAGGGCGTCCGGTGTGGCCTCCTCCTTCGGCAGGTGCACGCCGAGGCCGAGCTCGGCGATCCGCGCCGCGTTCGCGAACTGGTCCGCGGCCTGCGGGATCGCGATCATCGGCACCCCCGAGTGCAGTGCCTCCATCGTGCCGCCCATGCCCGCGTGCGTGATGAACGCGTCGGCCTGGGACAGGACGTCGAGCTGCGGCACCCACCGGTGCACCTCGACGTTCGACGGCACCTCGCCGAGCACCGCCGGATCGACGACCTTCCCGATGCTCAGCACCACCTGCCAGTCGAGCCCGCCGAACGCCGCGAGGCAGTCCCGGTACAGCTGCGGCTGGTCGGTGAAGGCCGAGCCCATCGAGATGAGCAGCACCGGACGCTCGCCGGAACGCCGCCACGTCCCCTGGAAGTCCCGGCCGGTCAGCATCGGCCCGACGAACGTGTGGTTCGCCGCCACCGATTCGGCGTGGTACTGGAACGAGCGCGGAATGGTGACCACGCTGCACTCCCGGTCCATGGTCGCGAACGTCAGCGGCGCACCGTGCTCGGCGAAGAACGCGTCGGCCTTCGCGTGCACCGCCTCCAGCTCGGGGGATTCGTCGAAGCCGAAGAGGTCCTCGATCCCCTCGAACCGCACGTGCGTCGGCGACAGGCAGATCGCCGGGACGCCCCACTCGTGGGCGAGCACCGGCGCCTGCAAGGCCCCGATGTCGTAGACGACCAGGTCCGGGCGCTCCGCGTCGTAGGCGGCGGCCAGCTGGGGGTGCACCGAGATCATCTCGTCGACGAACAGCAGCACGGCGGCCGCCTGGTCCTCCGGCCATTCCTGCTGGGTCGCCGCCGACGGCAGCGTCGAGGTGTAGCGGACCGGTTCGGCACCGGCCTCCGCGACCTGCGGCGCGAAGTCGTCCGTGACCGCGTAGGTGACGCGGTGTCCCCGCGCGGTCAGCTCGGCGACGAGGCCGAGACCGGGGTTGATGTGGCCGTGCGCGGGGACGGCCATGAAGGCGATGTGGGCGGATTCGGACACGGAGGTGCTCCTGTTCGAGTTGACCCGGCATGCGAGCAGTCGAGCCCGGGCTTCGAGTTGACCCGGGAGTCGAGTCGAGCTGGGAGTCGAGTCGAGCCGGGGAGGCGAGCTCAGCCCCTGGGTGCGAGCTCAGCCGAGGGGCTGAGCCGAGCAGGCCTGGAGCCGAGCCGGGATTCGCGGCCGGACGGGCGCCCGCTGCTGCGAGCGCGTGGGCGCGGGAGCGCGCGGCCGCGCATCACCGGGAACGGTGGTGCGGCGCGCGGCGGCGCGGATCAGAGGTAGTGCTGGTGCCCGAACATGGCGCCACGGTAGCCCGCTACCTGCGGTGCGGTCCTCCCATTTTTTCGCCCGCCCGCCCGCCCGGCCGACCGCCGCGGCCCGGCAGTCCGCCGCCCCGGTTGACAGCGGCCACTGCTGACTGAGGCTCCGGTGGCTGCGGCTCCGGCTGACCACGGCCGCTGCCGACCGCGGCTCTGGACCCGTCCCGGTGGGACCACGCCACCCGCCGACCGGCGAGGTCGTGCAGCGGAACGAGTCCCCGGTAACGCCTCCGACCACGGATCGCCACCGACAGCGCAACGCCTCCGACCACGGATCGCCACCGACCACGGATCGCCACCGACAGCACAACGCCGCCGACAGCGGAACGGCCCGCCCGACCGGCGCGAACCGGTCGAGCGGGCCGCGCGCCCCCTCGCGCTCAGGCGGTGCGTTCCGCGATCGCGTTCTCCACCATCGTGCGGGTCTGCCACAGCTCGTTCCCGTTGACCTCGTCGCGCAGCGCCACGAGGTCCGCCATCGTCGCCTCCGCGGGACGCCCCAGCGCGTCGAGGCTCTTGAGCAGCCCCAGCCGGGCGAGCGCCATGCCGCGCGGCTCGCGCAGCGCGCGGAACTTGTCGTGCGCGTCCCGGTAGGTGCGGGCGGCCTCCTGGTGGCGCCCGGCGCGGAACTGGACGTTGCCGCGCATCTTGCGGTTGTAGGCGAGCGCGCTGGACAGGTCCATCCGCCGGCAGGTCCGCTCGGCGGCGGAGAGCAGTTCGAGCGCCTGGTCGGCCTCGCCGCGCAGCGAGAGCACGTCGGCCTGCCCGCGCAGCGCCCACGCGTGGCCGCGGTCGTCGCCGGAGTCCTCGGCGACCTGGGCGGCTTCGGCGAACCGGGCCGCCGCCGAGCCGAGATCACCGGTGTTGCGCTCGATCTGGGCGAGGCCTTCCAGCGCCCACACGATGTGCCGGGACTCCTCGCGCTTGCGGGCCTCGGTGAGCACGTGCTCGTGCAGGCCGCGCGCCTGTTCGAAGTCCCCTTGGATGCGCAGCGTCTCGGCGACCCCGGCGAACGCGTACCCGTAGGCGGTGATGTCCCCGGCCTGCCACGACAGGTCCCGGCCCCAAGCGAGCAGCCGCAGCGCCAGGTTGAGCTCGCCGCGCTGGCGGGCCAGGGTGCCGCCGCTCCACAGCGCCCAGCCGCGGACGCCGTCGTCGCTCGCGGTGCGGGCCGCGCGGTAGGCGGCCTTCCACGACCCGTCGGCCTCTTCCAGGTGGCCGAGCCTGCGGCAGGCTTCGGCGACGGCGAGCTCGGCCTGCGCGAGCTCCAGGGCGGTGCCCTGGGCGGCCGCCCACCGGGACCGGTCGCGCGCCTGCTCCAGGACGTCCTCGTACGCCGTGTTCACGGACATGTCCCGCAGCGCGCCCTGGTACTCGGGGGCGAAAGCCTTGTTGCCGTTCATCGAACCTGCCTCACTCGCCGCGCATCGCTGCCCGGCCGTCGTTCCTCGCTGATGCGGGTGGCCGCCGCCCGATGCCCCGTGGCGGTGGCCACCCGCGTTCCCCCGAACCCCCGTACCCCTGACCCGAGATGAATCTAGGTGAGCGAGCGGCTGCTCCGGATCGGCCGATGCGTCGCGGGCCGCTCGATCGATAGGCCGTGGAATCTCCGGCTCCTCGTACTTTCGGCCGGACCCGGCCGACCGGTCGATCGGTCCGCGGGCGCGCCAGATAGGTCTCCGCGGCGCCGGTCAACGTGATGATCCGAATGCCCGAGACGCGTGCTCAGGGCTGTGACCTGCGCGTACGGTCGCGGATCGAGAAGGCGGGGAAGCCCGTCCGCGAGCTGCTGGGGGATGTCATGACGGTGCTGGTGACCGGGGCGACGGGGTCGGTCGGCCGGGAGGTGGTGCGCGGGTTGCTGGCGGCAGGCGCGCCGGTGCGGGCGGTGACCCGTGATCCGCGCCGGGCGGAGCTGCCCGCGCGGGCGGAGGTGGTGCCCGGTGATCTGCAGCGCCCCGCGGAGCTGCGCGCGGCGTTGGACGGCGTGTCGGCGGTGTACCTGTTCCCGGTGCCGGACGGCGCGCGGGAGTTCGCCGAGCTGGCGGTGCGGGCGGGCGTGCGGCGGATCGTGGTGCTGTCCTCGGCGTCGGTCGTGGCGGGCGGGCCGGCGAACCTGAGCGCGCAGCAGCACGCCCCGGTGGAGCGGGCGGTGCAGGAGTCGGGCGTCGCCGAGTGGACCCACCTGCGTCCCGGGGCGTTCGCGGCGAACGTGCTGGACTGGGCCGCGGATGCCTGCACCGAGGGGGTGGTCCGGCTCCCGTTCGCGGCGGCGGCGCAGGCGCTGGTCCACGAGGCGGACGTGGCGGCGGTCGCGGTCGAGGCGCTGCTGGGCGAGGGCCACGCCGGGCGGGCCTACGAGATCACCGGCCCGGCCGCGATCTCCCAGCGGGAGCAGGTGGCGGCGATCGCCGAGGCGATCGGCGAACCGGTCCGCTTCGAGGAGCTCACCGCCGAGCAGGCCCGGCAGGTCCTGCTCGGCCGGGGTTGTCCGCCGGAGGTCGCGGAGATGTTGCTGGACTACCTGGCGGCCGCGGTCGAGTCGCCGGACGTGCCCACTTCCGCCGTGCGGCGGCTGACGGGCCGCCCGGCGCGCGGGTTCGCCGAGTGGGCGCGCGACCACGCGGCGGACTTCCGGTGACGGCGCGAATGGTCCGCTCCGGCGACGTGCGGTTGTGGAGCGAGTCGATCGGCGACCCGGCCGCACCGCCGCTGCTGCTGGTGGCGGGGGACGTGACCTCGTCCCGCGGGTGGCCGGACGAGTGGGTGGCGCTGCTGGTGGCGGCCGGGCTGCGGGTGCTGCGCTACGACCACCGCGACACCGGTCGTTCCACGCACCGCGAGTTCGCCGCGCACCCGTACGGCTTCGACGACCTGGCGGCGGACGCGCTGGCGGTGCTGGACGGCTGGGGCGTGGCGTCGGCGCACGTGCTCGGCATGGGCCTCGGTGGCGGGCTGGTGCAGCTGATCGCGGTGGCGGCCCCGGATCGGCTGCGCAGCGCGACGCTGCTGTGCACGCACGCGCTGGGCGTGGACTTCGCCCGGAACTGGGCTCTGGCGCGGGCGGGCGAGCCGAGTCCGGACGAGTTCCCGACGCCGCGGCCGTGGTTCGTGCGCCGCGGCGAGCAGCCGTCGGCGGCGGCGGACCTGGAGTCGGCGCTGGCCGAGCGCGTCGAGTGGCACCGGCTGCTGTCGGGGGAGGAGCTGCCGTTCGACGCCGCCGAGTTCCGCCGCATCGAGCTGCGGGACGTCGAGCACACCGGCACCTGGCGCAGCCGGGAACCGCACCCGCACGCGCTCCTGCCGCAGGTCCTCGTCGAGCGCGGCGCGGGCCTGGCGCGGATCAGCACTCCGACGCTGGTGCTGCAGGCGCCGCTGGACCCGATCAACCCGCCGCCGCACGGCAGGCTGCTGGCCGCCGCGATCCCCGGGGCGCGGTGCGCGGAGATCGCGGGCATGGGCCACGCGTTGCCGGACGCGGTGCACCGGCCGCTGGTGCGGCACCTCCTCGACCAGGTGCGGCGGGTCGAGCAGCGGAGGCCGTCAGATCAGGAGGAACCGGGCGAGGGCGGGACGGGGACCTGAAATTCGGTACCGCCGGGGTGCGGAGTGCAGCAGACTCCGGCGCATGGAGCCGAGCGAGCAGTTGCACCACGACGGAGTGGACCTGCGCCGGTGGCGGCTGGAGGACGCGGGCACGGCGCTGCGGGTCGTGACCGAATCCCTCCGGCACCTGGGGCCGTGGATGCCGTGGGCGACACCGGGCTACGGGATGAAGGAGGCCACCGATTTCGTCGGCAAGGCCGACCGCGAGTGGGTGGACGGGAAGGCCTACACCTACGCGGTGCTGGACCCGGTCGGGCGGGTGATCGGTTCGGCGGGCCTGATGGACCGGATCGGCCCGGGCGGCCTGGAGATCGGCTACTGGCTGCACCCGGACTTCGAAGGCCGCGGCATCGCTCGCCGCGCGACGCTGGCGCTGGTCGACGAGGCGTTCCGGTTGGGCGCCGGGCACGTGGAGATCTGGCACGACGAGGCGAACGAGCGCAGCGGCGCCATCCCGAAGGCGTTGGGCTTCGTCGAGGTGGGTCGCTCGCCGGCCGCACCGGAGCAGGTCTGCCCGGCGGGAACCGGGGTACTCGTCGTCTGGCGCCTCGCCCGGTCATGACGCCACCCGGCTGATCCGCAACGGGATCCGATCACCGGGTCGGCGTGGGACCGGGCGGTCGGGGCGGTGGTGCCGCAGAATGCCGGAGCCGGTGGGCCGCCGCGGACGAGCGGGTGGCCGGGGGCGAGGCCGTCGTCGGGCGGCACCCGCACCGGCCGGGACGAGGGGGACGCATGCCGAAGGTGTCGGCGTCGTGGGCGTTGGCGGTCGCCGCGCTGATCGGGGTGGTGCTGGTGGTGCTCTCCGGCGGGGAACCCATCGAACCCCGCCACGCCGAGTTCACCGGCGTCCCGGCAGCGGAACGAACGGCCCCCTGATCCAACCGCTGACCGCCCGTCTCTGAACCCGCCCGGCGGGTCGTGTCGGTGTCCTGTCAGCGGCGAAGCCGCTGAGCCGACGACCACCTGATCAACCGGCACCGCAGCGGGTTCTCAGCGGCTTCCTCGCGAGGACGGCGTTTTCGCCTGTGGCGGAGCCACCGGTGAAAACGATCCCGCAGCGAGGAAGCCGCTGAGGTTCCGCCACCCGAGCACTACACGGCAGAAGTAGCGACAGGCAGCGGGATCAAGCCCAGTCGAAGGTCTTGGTGACCGCCTTCTGCCACTGGGCGTACTCGTGCACCCGGCGCTCCTCCGGCATGACGGGGTCCCACTGCTTGTCCTTGGCCCAGTTGGACCGGATGTCGTCCTCGCCGGCCCAGAACCCGACGGCGAGCCCGGCGGCGTAGGCGGCGCCGAGCGCGGTGGTCTCGCTGACGACCGGCCGGATCACCGGGACGCCGAGGATGTCGGCCTGGAACTGCATGAGCAGTTCGTTGCCGACCATGCCGCCGTCGACCTTGAGCGATTTCAGCGGGACGCCGGAGTCGGCGTTCATGGCCTCGATGACCTCGCGGGTCTGGAAGGCGGTGGCTTCGAGCACGGCGCGGGCGAGGTGGCCGCGGTTGACGAAGCGGGTGAGCCCGACGATGGCGCCGCGGGCGTCGGACCGCCAGTGCGGGGCGAACAGCCCGGAGAAGGCGGGCACGAAGTAGGCGCCGCCGTTGTCGTCGACGCTGCGCGCGATCTGCTCGATCTCGGGGGCGCTGCCGATGAGCCCGAGGTTGTCCCGCAACCACTGCACGAGCGAGCCGGTGACGGCGATGGAGCCTTCGAGGCAGTAGACCGTGTCCTTGGACCCGATCTTGTAGCCGACGGTGGTGAGCAGCCCGTTGTCGCTCAGCACGGGCTCGGTGCCGGTGTTGAGCAGCAGGAAGTTGCCGGTGCCGTAGGTGTTCTTGGCCTCACCGGGCGACAGGCAGGCCTGGCCGAAGGTGGCGGCCTGCTGGTCGCCGAGGATGCCCGCGATGGGGAGCCCGCCGAACACGCCGCGCTCGCGGAAGTGCCCGTACACCTCGGAGGAGGAGCGGATCTCCGGCAGCATCGAGGTGGGGACGCCGATCTGGCGGCAGATGTCCTCGTCCCACTCCAGCTTCTCCAGGTCCATCAGCAGGGTCCGGGAGGCGTTGGTGGGGTCGGTGACGTGCAGTCCGCCGTCGGGCCCGCCGGTGCTGTTCCACAGCACCCAGGTGTCCATGTTGCCGAACAGCAGCTCGCCCTTCTCGGCGCGGGCGCGGACCCCGTCGACGTTGTCCAGGATCCAGCGGATCTTGGTGCCGGAGAAGTAGGGGGAGAGGGTGAGGCCGGTCTTGGCGTGGAACCGGTTCTGCCCGCCTTCGTCGGCGAGTTCGCCGACGATGGTGTCGGTGCGGGTGTCCTGCCAGACGATGGCGTTGTAGACGGGTTTGCCGGTGGCCTTGTCCCACACGACGGTCGTCTCGCGCTGGTTGGTGATGCCGACGGCGGCGATCTCGGAGGTCACCAGGTCGGCTTTCGCGAGCGCGCCCGCGCACACCTGGCGGGTGTTGCTCCAGATCTCCTCCGGGTCGTGCTCCACCCAGCCGGCCTTGGGGAAGATCTGCCGGTGCTCGACCTGGTCGACGGCCACCACGCGCCCGCCGTGGTCGAAGATCATGCAACGGGTGGAGGTGGTGCCCTGGTCGATCGCGGCGACGTAGGAGGCCATGATGTCGTCCTTTTCGATGGGTTCCGAGATGTGCGTGGGCTCGGGGTGAGTGTCGCCCGTCCGGCCCGGCCGGGCAGCCCCCCGGTGCGGGAATCGCGCGGTGCGGGCCCGGTC